>DATADT010000366.1:0-6772 GCA_036258355.1 Burkholderiales bacterium | reverse complement strand
CTGGCACGCCAGCGTGTCGTCCAGCTGCAGATATTCGCGCGGCTGCTTCACGCGTTCGTGCCGCGTGATGCGGTCGCGGAAGCTCAGCTTGCCATGCGCGCCGGCGCCGATGCCGAGATAGTCGCCGAACTCCCAGTAGTTCAGGTTGTGCTGGCAGCGGCGGTCGGGCTTGGCGAACGCAGAGGTTTCATAGTGCTCGAATCCCGCTTCACCCAGCACGCTTTCAACTTCCAGCTGCATATCGGCGCACTCGTCGTGCGCCGGAAGCTGCGGCGGCCGGCTCCAGAACACCGTGTTCGGCTCGATCGCGAGCTGGTAGGCCGAGATGTGCGGCACGCCGCGCGTCGCCGCCTCCTCGACGTCCGCACGCGCCATGGCGAGCGTCTGACCGGGCAGGCCGTACATGAGATCGATGTTGACGTTGTCGAAGCTGGCGCTAGCCGCTTCGATCGCGCGCCGCGCCTCGTCCGGGCCGTGGATGCGCCCGAGCGCGGCGAGCATGCGCTCGTCGAAGCTCTGCACGCCGATCGACAGGCGGTTGACCCCGGCGTCGCGGAAACCACGGAAGCGCGCCGCCTCCGCCGCGCCCGGGTTCGCCTCGAGCGTGATTTCCGCGCCGGGCTCGACCGTGAGCCGCGCGCGCACCGCCGAAAGCAAGCGGTCGATCGCCTCGGGCGAGAACAGGCTCGGCGTGCCGCCGCCGATGAACACGCTGACCAGACGCCGGCCCCATACCGAAGGCAGCAAGCGTTCGAGGTCGAGGATAAGCTTCGCGACATACTCGTTCTCGTGCAGCGCGCCAGCGCGTTCGTGCGAGTTGAAGTCGCAGTAAGGACACTTGCGCACGCACCATGGGATGTGCGCGTAGAGCGCGAGCGGCGGCAGCGCCTCAAGCCTCGTCATTCAGCAACCCGAGCAGCTTGCGCAAAGCGATCCCGCGGTGGCTCAAGCGGTTCTTGTGGTCGGGCTCCAGTTCCGCTGCCGTTCTTCCAAGATCTTTCAGGTAGAAAATCGGATCGTAGCCAAACCCGTTCGCGCCGCGGGGCGAGCGCGCAATCTCGCCGCGCCAGATTCCGTCGGCGACGAGCGGACGTGGATCTTCCGGATGACGCAGCATTACGAGGACGCAGCAGTAATAGGCTTTCCGCTCCTTGTCCAATTCAGACAGAAGCTTGCGGTTGTTTCTGGCATCGCGTTCCTCGCGGCTGCCTTCGCGCCCTGCGTAGTACGCCGAGTGAACGCCGGGCTCGCCGCCGAGCGACTCCACGCACAAGCCCGAGTCGTCGGCGAGCGCGGCGAGCCCCGATGCGCGGCTCGCGTGGCGCGCCTTGGCAAGCGCGTTCTCGAGGAAGGTGGCGTGAGGCTCGTCCGCTTCCGGGATATGCAGGCTTTCCTGGGAAACCAGTTCGATGGACAACGGCGCGAGAAGCGCTCCGATCTCCCGCAGCTTGCCGGCGTTTGACGAGGCGAGCACCAGCTTCACAGGCCGAGAGATTTTTTCTGGTGCTGCACCAATTGGGCGATGCCACGCGCCGCAAGATCGAGGAGCTTGTCCAGCTCGGCGCGCGAAAACGCCTCGCCTTCGGCCGTACCCTGCACCTCGACGAAGCGTCCCGCCCCGGTCATCACGACATTCATGTCGCAGCCGCACGCCGAGTCTTCGGCGTAGTCCAGGTCGAGCAGCGCCGTGCCCCCTGCCACACCGACCGATACGGCGGCGACGTGATCGCGGATAGGGTTCTCGGAGATGAGGTTCTTCTCCTTCAACCACGAAAAAGCGTCGTGCAGGGCGACGAAAGCCCCGGTAATCGCCGCCGTGCGGGTACCGCCGTCGGCCTGCAGTACGTCGCAGTCGATTTGCACGGTTCTCGGTCCGAGCGACGCCAGGTCAACGATCGAACGCAGCGAGCGTCCTATCAAGCGCTGGATCTCCTGCGTGCGGCCCGACTGCTTGCCGCGCGCCGCCTCGCGCTCGGTGCGGGTGTTGGTCGAGCGCGGCAGCATGCCGTATTCTGCAGTCACCCAGCCGCGGCCGGTGTCCTTGAGAAAGGCCGGCACGCGGTCCTCCACGCTTGCGGTGCACAGCACGCGCGTATCGCCGAACTCGACGAGCACCGAGCCTTCGGCATGCCGGGTATAGCGGCGCTGCAGGCGCACCGGCCGCAGCTCGTCGGCGCGCCGACCGCCTGCGCGATTCGCCTCGCCCGCTTTCATATCTCTATCTGGGGCGGATTCCATGTCATGGCCACGACGGAAATGTTGTCGCAATCGAAGCCGGCGCCCGCTTCCGCAGCCGCTACCAGCTCCGGGATCGCCTGCTCCAGCGGGCGTGAAAGCAGCGCCTGCGCGAGCTGCCGCTGGCTGAGCGGTCCCCAGAAGCCATCGGAGCAGAGGAGCACGACGTCTTTGTCCATCAGCCGCGCGCTCTGGACAGACTCGATGCGCGGGGTTTCATAGCCGCCCAGACACTGGAGCAGCCGATTGCGAAACGGGTGGATGCCTGCCGCTTCCTCCGGTATCCGGCCCTCGTCGACCAGCCGCTGCACCACCGTGTGATCGCGCGAGCGGACAAGGATTTCCCCGGCGCGCAGCAGGTAGAAGCGGCAATCGCCGACATGCGTCCAATGAGCGTGACCGTCCTGTACCACGCAGGCCGCAATGACCGTACGCGGATGCTCAGGAAGGTCCTGTTTTTCGGCCTCGCGCACGATGGCGGCGTGCCCGGCGGCGAGCGAGCGCTCGAGGAACGCAGCCGGGTCGGCGATGAGCGGCCGAGCCTCGGCCGCGAACGTGGCGCCGAGGACATCGATCGCGAGCTGCGCGGCGAGCTCGCCGTGCAAATGGCCGCCCAGGCCGTCGGCCACTGCCATCAGGACCGCGCCCGGCGAAGTCCAGTGGGCAACGCGGTCCTCGTTCTGCTCGCGCGCGCCGATGCGGCTCTCCTGGACGATGGTCGGGCTTTTCACCGGACGGGGTCTGTTGCGCGAGCGTTGGCTTGCGACGGCATCTCCCCTATGATAACTGTCTCGCCCTTGTCTCTTCCCGTTCAAAGCATGACCGGCTACGCCGCTGCGGCCGCCGGTTCCCCCCGCGGAACGCTCGGCCTGGAGCTGCGTTCCGTGAACTCGCGCTTCCTCGACCTCCAATTCCGCATCGCGGACGAGTTGCGCGCGCACGAGCCGCTGCTGCGCGAGCTGATCAGCGCACGTATCTCACGCGGCAAGGTCGACTGCCGGCTGTCGCTCGTCGAGGGTACGGAACAGGCCGCGTCCAGACTGAATCCGCAAGCGCTCGGCCGGCTGCGCACGCTGGCCGAGGCGGCGCAAAAAGCGTTTCCGCAAGCCGCGCCGCTGCGCCTCGCCGACGTCCTTCGCTGGCCGGGCGTCATGGCCGAAGTCGCCGACGATGAGAGCCTGCGCGCAGCGGTCGGCGCGCTGTGCCGGCGTGCGCTCGACGAGCTCGTCGCGGCGCGCACGCGCGAGGGCGAGAAGCTCGCCGCCGCGGTCCTCGAGCGGGTGCAGGGTATGCGCGCGCGCCTGGAGCGCATCGCGCCGCTCATGCCGCAGGCGATCGCGGCGTACCAGGAGAAGCTCGCCGAGCGCCTGAGGGAGGCAATCGCTTCCTTGGACGATGAACGCCTGCGCGCCGAAATCGCCCTCTTCGCGGCCAAGGTCGATGTCGCCGAGGAGCTCGAGCGCCTGCGCACGCACCTCGACGAAGTGCAAAGAGTCCTCCGCGCCGGAGGCCTGGTGGGCAAGCGCCTCGATTTCATCGCGCAGGAGCTCAACCGCGAGGCCAATACGCTCGCGGCGAAGGCGGCGAGCCAGGCGATCTCGGATTGCGCGCTGGAGCTGAAGCTCCTGGTCGAACAGATCCGTGAGCAAGCCCAGAACATTGAATAAGGGAAAGCTCTTCGTGATCACGGCGCCCTCGGGCGCCGGCAAGACCTCGCTCATCGATGCGCTGACGGGCGACGACCCGACCCTGAAGCTGTCGATTTCCTACACCACACGCCCGCCACGGCCGGGCGAGAAGAACGGCGTGGACTACCACTTCGTCGACGACGCGCAATTCCTTGCCATGCGCAGCCGGGGCGAATTCCTCGAGAGCGCCGAGGTGCATGGCTATTGCTACGGCACGTCGAAGCAGGTGATCACCGAGGCCCTCACGCGCGGCGAGGACATGATCCTCGAGATCGACTGGCAGGGGGCGCGCCAGGTGCGCGCCATCTACCCGGGCTGCGTCGGCATCTTCATCCTGCCGCCGTCGGTCGATGAGCTCGAGCGCCGCATGCGCAGCCGCGCGCAGGACTCCGAGGCGGTGATCCGCCGCCGGCTGGACAATGCGCGAGAAGAGCTCGCGCACTCCGGCGAGTTCGAATATCGTATAATTAACAAAGACTTCGATACCGCCCGGCAAGAGTTGGCGGAAATTATTCGGAAGGAAAGAGCAAGAGCCCATGGCGCGCATCACCGTTGACGACTGTCTGAAGAGGATTCCCAATCGCTTTCAGCTCACGCTGGCGGCGACCTACCGCGCGCGCCAGCTCGGCGCCGGCGCGAGCCCCATGGTCGAGCCCAACCGCGACAAGGCGACCGTGATCGCGCTGCGCGAGATCGCTTCGGGCAAGGTGGGTACCGAGGTGCTGAGGCGAGGCGCTACTCCGTCTTCGCCCCCCGGGTTGTAACCCTACCGGGGTCGGGTAATCTGACCCCATGGCTGCCGCCACCGATCTCCTCGACTCGCGCCGCTTCGGATACCTGAAGCCGAAGGACGTGGCTCGGCTTGCCGAGGCCTACCGCTTCTCGGAGGCGGCGCACCACGGCCAGACCCGGCAGTCCGGCGACCCCTACATCTCGCACCCGCTCGCGGTCGCGGAGATCCTGGCCGACTGGCACCTCGACGGGCAGACGCTGATGGCGGCCCTCCTCCACGACGTCACGGAGGACACCTCGGTCACCAAGGACGAGATCTCCGATACGTTCGGCAAGCCGGTGGCCGAGCTGGTCGACGGCGTCTCGAAGCTCGACCGCATCGAGTTCCAGTCGGCCGAGGATGCGCAGGCCGAGAACTTCCGCAAGATGCTGCTCGCGATGGCGCGCGATGTGCGCGTCATGCTGATCAAGCTCGCCGACCGGCTGCACAACATGCGCACCCTCGGCGCGGTACCGCCCGCGAAGCGCCGCCGCATCGCGCGCGAGACGATGGAGATCTACGCGCCGATCGCCAACCGCCTGGGGCTCAACACGCTCTACCACGAGCTGCAGGAGCTCGCGTTCTCGCACCTCTATCCCGCGCGCTACAAGGTGCTCGCGAAGGCCACCAAGGCCGCGCGGGGCAACCGGCGCGAGATGATCGGCCGCACGCTGGAGGCGATCAAGAAGAGGCTCGCCGAAAGCGGCATCTCCGCGCAGGTGTTCGGGCGCGAGAAGCATGCCTACTCGACCTACCGCAAGATGATCGAGAAGCATCTCTCCTTCTCGGAGGTGCACGATATCTTCGGCTGCCGCGTGATCGTCAAGGACGTGCCCGCCTGCTATCTCGTGCTCGGCGCGCTGCACGCCCTTTACAAGCCGATCCCGGGCAAGTTCAAGGACTACATCGCGATCCCCAAGGCGAACGGCTACCAGTCCATCCACACGGACTTGATCGGCCCTTACGGCGTGCCGGTCGAGGTGCAGATCCGCACCGAGCAGATGCACCGCCTCGCCGAGTCCGGCGTCGCCTCGCACTGGATGTACAAAGACGACACGGACAAGCTATCCGAGCTGCAGAAGCAGACCCACCGCTGGCTGCAGTCTCTGCTCGAGATCCAGCACCAGTCGGGCGACCCGCAGGAGTTCCTCGAGCACGTCAAAGTGGACCTGTTTCCCGACGAGGTCTACGTGTTCACGCCGAAGGGCAAGATCCTGTCGCTGCCGCGCGGGGCGACCGCGGTCGACTTCGCTTACGCGGTGCACACCGACATCGGCAACCGCTGCGTCGCGGCGAAGGTGAACGGCGAGCTCGTGCCCCTTCGCACCGAGCTGCGCAACGGCGACCGCGTCGAGATCATCACCGCGAGCCATGCCAAGCCGAGCGCCGGCTGGCTGCAGTACGTGCGCACCGGCAAGGCGCGCTCGAACATCCGCCACTTCCTGAAGACCATGCAGTACGAGGAATCGGCGGGCCTGGGCGAGCGCCTGCTCGACCAGGCGCTGCGCGGCCTGAAGAGCTCGCTCGCCGAGATCGACGAGGCGGCCTGGGAGCGCGTGGTGCGCGACGGCGGCGCGCGCTCGCGCGAGGAGCTGCTCGCCGACATCGGCCTGGGCAAGCGCCTGCCCGCGGTGGTCGCGCGCCGGCTCCTCAGGAAGTCCGACCTCGAGGAAGGCAAGACGGCGGGCAGCGTTACGATCCGCGGCACCGAGGGCGTGGCGGTGCAGCTCGCCACCTGCTGCCGGCCGATCCCCGGCGACTCAATCGTCGGCTCGATCAAGAAGGGCCAGGGCCTCGTGGTACACGCCTCGGAATGCAGCGCCATCGTGCGCTCGCGCAAGAACGAGCCCGAGCAGTGGATCGACGTCGAATGGGACCCGCGCACCACGCGCCTCTTCCAGGCGGCGATCAACGTCACCGTCGAAAACCGGCGCGGCGTGCTCGCCAAGGTGGCCTCCGAGATCGCCGAGGCCGGCTCGAACATCGACTCGATCACCATGGAAGAGGACCGCGCGGTCTTCACCACCATGCATTTCGTGCTCGAGGTCGCGAACCGCCAGCACCTTGCGCGCGTCGT
>DATADT010000365.1:0-2131 GCA_036258355.1 Burkholderiales bacterium | reverse complement strand
GCCTTGGCGTACTTCTGCTGCGAGGCGAGCGCGAACTCGTCCGCCTGGCCGCGCGTGATGCCGAAGTCCTTCGCCACGTTGTCGCCGGTCTCGGGCATGGAATGATTGCCGAACTGCTTGACCACCCGCGGGTTCGGGAAGCGCGCGCCGATCGTCGTGTCGAACAACTTCACGTCCCGGCTGTACGGCGAGTCGGACTTGCTGAAAACGTACGGCGCACGGCTCATGCTCTCGACGCCGCCCGCCATGTAAACATCGCCTTCGCTGCAGGTGACCGCGCGCGCCGCGTCCACCACCGCCTGCAGGCCGCTTGCGCACAGCCGGTTCACCGTGACGCCCGGCGTCGTGGGCGGAAGGCCGGAGAGCAGCGCGGCGAAGCGCGCCACGTTGCGCGAGTCCTCGCCCGCCTGGTTGACGCAGCCGAGCACGACGTCGGCGATCTCGCCCGGGTCGATCTTGTTGCGCGCCACGACCTCCTTCAGCACCTCGGCGGCAAGGTCGTCGGGGCGCAGCGGCGCGAGCTTGCCGGCGTGCCGGCCGATGGGCGTTCGCAGTCCGTCGTAAATGTAGGCGTCTAACATGGGGTGGGCTCTCTATTCTTCCTTCAGTAAAGACACTCCGAGCGCCGCGCGTCTGCGCAGCCACGGGCTCGGGCGGTAACGGGGGTCCTGGTAAGCGTCGTGCATCGCCTCGAGCACCGCGAGCACGCGCTTCGCTCCCAGCGCGTCGCCCATTGCGAGCGGGCCGCGCGGATAGCCGAGCCCGAGGGTGACGGCGCGGTCGAGGTCCTCCGGCGTGGCGATGCGCATCTGCGCGATGTCGCAGCCGACGTTGACGATGTGCGCGACCACCCGCTGCGCGACGAAGCCGGGCGAATCGTTGATCACCGATACCGGCACGCCGTCGGCGGCGAGAAGCCCGTGCGCTGCCTCCACGATTTCTTTTCTTGTGATGGGAGTCCTCATCAAGGTACGGCGCTTGGTGAACCCGAAAAGCGGGTCGACCGCCACGGTGCGCGCCGGGTCGAGGCCGAGCTCGAGCGCGCTCGTCGTCGCGTCGGCGCCGAGCGGCGCGACGAAGCACACCGCCTCGGGAGTCGGCTTGAGCTCCGGCTTTGCGCCGAGCCCGAGGAGCAATTCCTTCAGTTCCGGCACGGCCCACACTGCGCGTGGCCTTGTGCCAAGCGCAGGCGCGTCCGGTGTCCGGGTGGCAACCCCTTCTTTGTTGTAGTCGTACCAGCCGCGGCCGGTCTTGCGTCCAAGCAGTCCCGCCGCCACGCGCGGCTCGACCAGGAAGGAGGGCCGGTACTTCGGCTCCTCGAAATACTGCTGGTACATCGATTTCATCACCGCGTGGGCCACGTCGAGCCCGACGAGGTCCATGAGCCCGAACGGACCGAGCCGGAATCCTGCGGCATCGACGAGGATGCGGTCGATCGTCGCGCAATCCGCGACGCCCTCGGACAGCACGCGCAGCGCCTCGGGGACGAACGCGCGCCCGGCATGATTCACGACGAAGCCCGGCGTATCTTTGCAGCGCACCGGAGTATGACCGAAGCGCCGGGCGAGCCCGGCGAGCGCGTCGGTCGCCCACGGCTCGGTAAGGACGCCGTCGACCACTTCGACGATCTTCATCACCGGCACGGGGTTGAAAAAATGGTAGCCCGCGATACGACCAGGGCGTTGGCACGCCGCCGCCATTGCCGTTACCGAGAGCGATGAAGTGTTGGACGCGAGGATGCAGTCGCTTCTCACTTGCTTTTCCAGGCTTGAGAATAGCGCCTGCTTCGCTTTCAAGTCCTCCACGATCGCCTCGACGACGACGTGGCAGGGCGCGAACGCGTCGACCGAGTCGATGATTTCAATCCGGCCGGCGGCGTTGTCCGCGTCGCGGGCGCCGAGCCGCCCCTTTTCGACCAGCTTGCCGAGGGCCTGCGCGATGGAGTCTCTCGCCTTGCGCGCCGCCCCGGGCTGGGCATCGTAGACGAGGGTCCGGGCGCCGCACTGTGCGAGGACCTGCGCGATGCCGCGGCCCATGGTGCCCGCGCCGGCGACGCCGGCGACGAGATCGCTGCGGTTGGGATCTAGCAAGCCTTTATTCTAGCGGCCGGGGTGGCGGCTATAATCGCCGC
>DATADT010000364.1:0-4500 GCA_036258355.1 Burkholderiales bacterium | reverse complement strand
GCCGGCAAAACCGTCGACGTGCCCACCGGGTACGCCGCTTTCCCGAAAGAAATCCTGCGTCCGCCGCGCTCGCTCGCGGCGCGCACGTACACGAGCATCCAGCGCTGGACACAGATGGAGCGCGGCGGGCACTTTGCGGCGCTCGAGCAGCCGGAGGCCCTGGCGCACGAGATCACGGAGTTCTTCACCGGGTTGGGATAGGGAGATCATGGCCAAAGCGAAAACAAAGTCGGGACTCAAGCGCGCGCCGGCGAAGCGGCGCCCGCGCAAGGCGAAAGCCGGCAGTCGCGGCCTGACGCCGTCGGAATGCAGGCTCGACTCGCTGAGCGGGGTCGCGCAGGAAGTGGCGGAGCGGGTCGACAGCGTGGGCGGCCACCTGCTGGGCGCTTACAGCGATCCGCTGGGCAGGCAGCCGGTGCTGGTCGCGATCCTGCCCATCGACAGCATCGAGCCCACGCCGTTTCAGCGCGATCTTTCGCAGGCGCATCACCGCAAGCTCGCCGATGTGCTGGACCGCACCGGGATCTTCCTCGACCCGGTCATCGCCGTCACCGCGCCGCAGAAGGGGTTCTGGACGCCAAACGGCATGCACCGGCTGGAAGCGATGCGCCGGCTCGGCGCCAGGGCGATCACCGCGCTGGTGGTCCCGAAGCGCGAGATCGCCTGGCAGATCCTCGCGCTCAACACCGAGAAGGCGCACAACCTGCGCGAGAAATCGCTGGAGGTGATCCGCATCTATCGCGGCCTGATCGACGAGGACCCGAAGCGGCCGGAATCGCAGTTCGCGTACTACCTGGAAGAGGCGTCGCTGGTCACGATGGGCATCTGCTACGAGCGCAACGCCAAGTTCGCCGGCGGCGCCTACAACCCGATCGTGCGCCGGCTGGAGAGCTTCTCGGAGGCGCCGCTGTCGGCCTCGCTGAAGAAGCACGAGCGCCACGCCGACCTGCTCATGGCGCTCGACGAGCGCGTTGCCGCGGTGGTCGCCAAGCTGAAGGCGCGCGGCTTCGTCAGCCCGTACCTGCGCGCTTTCGTGGTGGCGCGCATCAACCCGCTGCGCTGGATCCAGGGCGAGCCGCCGCCGCTCGAAGAGGTGCTGAAGACCATGCGCGAGCGCGCGGCGAAGTTCAACGTCGACAAGATCAAGCAATCCGACCTCGCCAACATGGGCGGCGCGCCCGACGAGCAGGACTAGGGAAACTCTGAAAAAGCGGCAAGTGGTCGTTCCCGCGAACGCGGGGGCGACTTCTTCAGATCTTCCCTAGCGGTCCCCGCTTGCGCTGATGCCGCCGAGCGAGACGTCGAGCGGCAGCGGCTCGCGCCCGGCGTGGCCGCTGTCGGCCGGCGCCTGCGGCCGGGTGCCCTTCTTCGGGCGCCCGGGCCGGTAGCTCGAGAAGATCTTGAGCGGCGGCACCACCGGCGGCTTCTCCAGGAAACGGCAGTCCGACTCGGTCGGCACGCTCACGGTCGCGCCGATGCGCTTGCTGCCGACGAACACGTTGTAGCGCAGCATGTGCGCGGAGTTGGGAATGGGATGGGCGATGATGTCGTACTTGCCCACCTTGAAGCGCCGGCGCTCTACGGTCGGGATGCTCATGCGGCCGCCGAGCGCTTGGGTTTGGCTCCGGCCGCCTTCGCGCCGCCCCTGGGTCGCGCTTTGAGGATCTCGTCGCACAGCCCGACGATCTCCGCCTCGCTCAGTCGTTCCGCGTTCTCGCGCAGCTGCCGCACTTCGGCGGTGCTCAACGCTTCTATCCTCTCCCTGGTCCAAGCCGCCGAGCGGCCGGGTCGCACGAGTCTCATCGTCAATATCGCTTTCCCGAGTTGAATTCAGCCTTCAAACGCGCCACTTTCTTCCGCAGAGCCTCGATCTCGGCGCGTACCGCCGCCGCCTGGCTCATCATTTCCTCGCTCGGCCCGTCCGGCGCGGCGAACGGGTCCTCGCGCGCGATCCGGGCCATGATGTCTCGGTAGCGCTGGGCGGCGGAGTTCCACTTCTCGATCAACTGCTGCTCCTGCTCGCGCCAAGCCTTGCGCTTATCCACGAATATCCTTGTCGCGCCCGCCGGGCGGGCGTCGGGGAACTGAGGAAACTGCGGAAACGAGGTGTGCACTTTATCACATTTCCGAGCAAAATTCGGAACTTAGTTAAAACTGAGATGAGACCCGAGCCTTTTCGATTGCAAGTTCCGGATCAGGCGCTTACCGATCTGAAAGCGCGACTGGCGCGCACCCGCTTCCCGGACGAGTCGCCCCTCGAGCCGTGGGCGACCGGCACATCTCTCGCGTACCTGAAGGAACTGGTCGGGTACTGGCAGAGCGGGTTCGACTGGCGCCGGCAGGAGGCCCGGCTCAACGCGTTCCCGCAGTACAAGGTGCCCATCAGAGGAATCGACGTCCACTTCATTCACGAGCCGGGGAGGGGATCGAGCCCGATGCCGCTACTGCTGATGCATGGCTGGCCGGGGTCGGTCTGGGAGTTCAACAGGCTGATCCCGCTCCTCACCGAGCGTTACACCGTCGTCGCGCCCTCACTGCCCGGGTTTACGCTGAGCTTCAGGCCCGGGCAGCCGCGCTTCGGGGTGGAGGAGATGGCCGATATCTTTGCCGAGCTCATGAGCGTCCTCGGCTACGCGCGTTTCGGCGCGCAGGGCGGAGACTGGGGCGCGTTCATCGCGGCGCGCCTGGGCTACACGCACCCGGGCCGCCTCCTGGGGATCCACCTCAACTACCTGCCGGTGCGGCGCGACCTGCCCGCGGAAGATTCGGACTGGTCGCGGCAGCTCTCGCACTGGATGAAGGAGCAGAGCGGCTACATCTCGATCCAGGGGACAAAGCCCCAGACGCTCGCTTATGGCTTGAGCGACTCGCCGGCGGGACTCGCCGGCTGGATCGCCGAGAAGTTTCGCAGCTGGAGCGATCAGCCCATCAACCGCGACGACGTGCTGACGAACATTTCGCTCTACTGGTTCACCGGCGCGATCGGCTCTTCATTCTGGCCCTACTACGCACGCGCACACCGTGGATGGCCGATTCCCGAAGGCGGAACGGTGGGCGTGCGCCTGGGCTACGCCGAATTCCCGAAGGAGATCCTGCGACCGCCGCGCTCGCTCGCGGAGAAGACCTACACCCGGATCGAGCGCTGGACGCCGATGAAGCAGGGCGGCCACTTCGCCGCCCTGGAGCAGCCGGAAGCCCTCGCGGAAGAAGTCAAAACGTTCTTCAAGTAAGAGACTAGACAGCTCTTCTATTGACGCCCACGTACGGCTTGTCCATTCGCCGGCGCTCGGGCCCGTTGTACGGGCCGCCGGGCTGCGCGCCCGGAGTACGCCAGGAGGGTGAGGGGATGGTGCGCGGATCGCGGTAGATACTGCCGGCGCCGCCGGGATAATCGCCGAACACATAGGCGTAGCGCTCGATAGTCACCCGGTCCTCGGGCGGGCTGATGCGCCCGCTCCACCCCTGGTTGCGCCAGCCGGTCGCGCACGCTTCGATGTCGATTGCGCCGTGCCGGCTCATGAGCAGCGCCGCCTGCTCGGCTTCCATCTCGTCGTCGGCCCTCACCGCCACGATCACGCCGCCGCGGCGCACGCCTTCGGCAAACACATGCGCCTCTCCCTCCGGCACGCCGCAGTCGACGAGACCCATGATCGGGCCGCCGCTCATGTCGATTTCCTCGCGCGCGAACGCCGCGTCGGCGAGCGCGCGGATCAGGCCGCGCGCCTGGTGCGCATCCTTCATCAATCCCGCAACGATATACATAGGGCTCTCCTTTAACCTCCTGAAAGCAAAGGACATGCCGGCTACTGCAGGACGCTGCGGATGCGCTCGAGGATTTCGGGCGAGCGGATCCTGGTGACGCCCGGGGTAACGGTGTCTCGGTAAAGCAGGGCGAAGTTGTCGGCGAGGATCTCCTCCGGATGGATCAGGTAGCCGGTGTTGTCGCCGACCTGGGAGCGCAGGCCCTCTAGTTCCTCCAGCGTAGCGCCTTCGTCGCGCGCCACGCAGCCGTCCTGCCGCCGTTCGACGACAAGCCATGACGTCTGCATTTGCGTCACGAATCCCGCCTTGGGATCGACCTTCTCGGATGTGAAGTGCACGAAGGGCAAGACTTCCACCGGTCGGCCGCGCCATCCCACGCTGATCGCGTGGCGGCTCTCTGGCGCATCGGGGTTGGTGAGGCGCAGCCGCGCGAGCGCTTCGGGGAGCGCGACCGAGCCGCAGGCACGGAAGCCGATCGCCGAATAAAGCTCTTCCCGCAGGCCGGGGTTCGCCCGGCTGAGGACGTGGAACGCCTCGTGCACCACGAAGAACTCCACCATCGCCGGCCGTCCAAGCATCTCCCGCAGCACGCCTTCCTGGATGACGATGGCGTTGCCACGCGTATGCGGAAAGCCTTCCATCAGCCGGTCGGAAGCCTTGACCATCAGGATCGTGGCGGGCGCCTTCCACTTCATCGCCGACAGAAACGGGCCGAGGCGGGCGAGCACGCCGGCGAAT
>DATADT010000363.1:0-2747 GCA_036258355.1 Burkholderiales bacterium | reverse complement strand
TTCAACCTGCTCACGGGCACTTTTGCGCCGACGTCCGGAAAGATTTTTCTCGATGGAACAGACATCACGGGCACCCCGGGGCATCGCATCGCGCACCTCGGCCTCGCGCGCTCGTTCCAGCGCACCAACGTGTTCCCGGCGTTCTCGCTGCTCGACAACGTCTGGGTCGCCGCTTTCGCCACCGGATCGACCTGGAAAGGCATGTCTTACAAACAAACGACTTCCTACCCCGAGGCCACCGATCGTGCCCGCCAGGCGCTCTCGGACGTAGGTTTGGAAAGTAAATCGCATCAATTGGCCCGCGAGATCTCCCACGGCGAGCAGCGCCAGCTCGAGCTCGCCATCGCGCTCGCTGCCGCGCCGCGCGTGCTGCTGCTCGACGAGCCCGCCGCCGGACTCTCGCCCGAGGAGACGCGCCGGATGGTGGCGCTGGTACGCGCGCTCAAGGGCCGCTACACGATTGTGCTGATCGAGCACAAGATCGACATCATCATGAGCGTTTCGGACCGCATCTCCGTGATGCATTTCGGCTCGCTCATCGCCGAAGGCACGCCGGAGGAGATCCAGCGCAACGCCGACGTGCGCCGCGCCTACCTCGGAGGCATGGCGGCGTGATCCTCGACGTCAGGAACATCGATACCTTCTACGGCCTGGGCCACATCCTGCACGGGCTGTCGCTCAGCGTGGCCGAGGGCGAAGTGGTGGCGCTTCTGGGGCGCAACGGCGCCGGCAAGACCACCACGCTGCGCTCGATCAGCGGCCTCACCCCGCCGCGCTCGGGGGAGGTCCGCTACCAGGGCAGGAACATCGCGGGTTTAAAACCGAATCAAGTTTCACGCTTGGGCATCGCCCTGGTACCCGAGACTCGCGACATCTTCAGCTTTCTGACGGCAAGGGAGAATCTCGCCATCGCGCAGCGCAGCGGCTCGCGCTGGCAGATCGACACGGTTCTCGAGCGCTTCCCAGGCCTCAAGGAAAGGATGGCGCACAAGGGGCGCGAGCTTTCCGGCGGCGAGCAGCAGATGCTCGCGATCGCCCGCGCCCTGCTCACCGGGCCGGAGCTGCTACTGCTCGACGAGCCCTCGCAGGGCCTCGCGCCGCTCGTGGTGAACGCGGTGATGAACACCATCGAAGAGCTGAAGAAGGAGCGCGTCAGCATGCTCCTCGTCGAGCAGAACGCCGAGATGGCACTGCGCCTCGCCGACCGCGTGTACGTCATCGACCACGGCACCGTGGTGTTCGAAGGCGCGCCCGCCGCGTTGCGCGCCGACCGGCAGGTCACGATGACCTATTTGGGCGTCGGCGGCTGACGCTGCTGGGTCTTGTAAGCTCTCAGCTGCTCGCTGAAGGAGGCCGACAGCGGGACGAGCATCGCGTCGGTATTCGCGTTCATTGCGACCAGCACGCGCGCCCCGGGCGCCGGCACTTCCACCTTGCAGGTCGTCCAATGCCGGCTGGAGATGTGCACGGTGAGCATGGCGTTCGGCGCGTCGGGTCCCTTGAAGATCTCGACGACCCGCACGGTAATGACGTCCACCGGCTTCTCGCGCTCCCTTTCGACGGCTGTCACGTCGCCCGCGAAGAGTGCGGCTGACCACTGATACCATCCCTCCGGCGGCGTCTTGGTGGCAAACAGGCAGGCGTTGGCCGCGCCGCTGGCGAGCAGCAGGAAAGCGATCGCGAGTCGCACGCGGGTCACGGAATGCAACCTAGCACGAAACGCAATAGTCTCATCGGCAATGGATCCTGCATCGCTCGCCGTCGCGTCGCTCGTGTGGCTCGGCAGCACGGAAATTGCAGCCGGCCGCGGCGAGCGCGGGCCGTGGCAGATGAACGAATCGCGCTACGACTACGTCGACGATCCGACGGTGGCGATCGACGAGCGCGGCGCCGTGGTGGTCGCCTGGGTGGACCAGGCGCGCAAGGACGTCTACTTCTGGAAGGACGGCAAGTCGGGGAAGGAGCAAGGCTCGGTTAACGTATCGCGCAGTCCTGAGACGTTCTCGTGGCTGCCCCGCGTCGCGACCGACGCGAAGGGAACCCTCTTCGTGCTGTGGCAGGAGATCATCTTCTCCGGCGGTTCGCACGGCGGCGACATCGTGTTCGCGCGCTCCGAGGACGGCGGCAAGACCTTCTCCCAGCCGCTCAACCTATCCACCTCGGTGGCCGGCGACGGCAAGGGCCGCATCACCCGGGATATCTGGCATAACGGCAGCCTCGATCTCGTCGTCGGCGCGGAAGGTACCGTGTACACGGCCTGGACGGAATACGAGGGGCGTCTCTGGGTTCGGCGCTCTGCCGATGGTGGGCGCAGCTTCTCCGAAAAACTCTCCGTCAGGACCGACAAGCCGGCGCGCGCGCCCTCGCTCGCGGTGGACGGCAAGACTGTCTACCTCGCCTGGACCGTGGGCGACGACCCGAGCGCGGACATCCGGGTCGCGAAGTCGACCGATGGCGCCGCGAGCTTCGCCGCCCCGGTCATCGTCGCGAAAACCAAAGCGTATTCCGACGCGCCCAAGATCGCGATCGACGGCCAGGGCGTCCTGCACCTCGCCTATAACGAAGGCAGGCGCGTCCACTACACGCGCTCCTCCGACGGCGGCGCGCGCTTCGCATCGCCTCGCGACCTCCCGGGCGGCGACGGCGGATTCCCGGCGCTCGGCCTCGACGGCAAAGGCAACATCTACGTGCTCTGGGAACGCTTCCCCGAGCCCTACCTCCCGCGCGGCCTCGAGCTCGCCGTCTCC
>DATADT010000362.1:0-3080 GCA_036258355.1 Burkholderiales bacterium | reverse complement strand
CAGCCGCCTAGAGATACTCTTCTGCGCACTTGATGATCTCGGTGTTGGTCGCGCGCTCGAGGCAGTGACGCGCGTCCTCGTGCCAGCGCCGCTTGCGCGGAATGACGACCGCCTGCTTCGCCGGCTCGGCCTTAGTCGCTTCCGTCTGCGTCGCTTCCTTCTTCGCCTCGGGTTTCGCCGCCTCTTTCGCGGGCGCCTGTGCCCAGGCCGCGACGGCAACCGTTGTGATCACCCAAAAGATGAGGTGTTTCATGTACCTATCCTAGTTTCATGAAACGATACCTGAAGAATACCCCTTTTACGCGCCCGAAGCCAATCCTTTGACGACTGAGAAAAATTTCCGGATCCGATCGGCGTTGGCGCCGAGGTCGCTGCGGCCAACGCGCGACTTGGAGCGCACGTCGATCCGGCTGCCCGTCCCGGCGGGCCTGATGCGCACGGCGATGTCGTCCTTGAAGCCGAACCAGAACGTGGTGGCCACCGCTTCGATGCGCCCCGAGTCTTCATCCGCGGTCACCACGTCCCAGCCGAGCCGCTGAGCGGCGGTGCGCGCGAGCGCGAACGCCTGCGCTGGCGGCACGGAGAGCTCGAGCGGCTGGAGATCGGGATAGCCGAGGTGCTGGAGCTCTGCGAAATGGCGCTCGTAGGGACGAGCCTCGAGAAACTGCGGCGGCGTTTCCGTATCCGTAGTGATGTCGTTGATGTACGGAAGCGTCTTCACGCGCCGCAGATTCTCGAGCGGCAGTGCGGCGCTCGCCGCGCCGACAACGAGCGCGGCGGTCAGCGGCGCAACGGCGCCGGCGCGCAGGCGCGGCACCGCGAGCCCGACCAAAGCCGCGCCCATCGCCGCGAGGCCGGCGACAAGCGCGCCCGCGAACATGCCGAAGCCCACGCGAAACGGCCAAAGCTCTGCCCGCACTCCGGGCCCGGAGAGCAGGAGGAGCGCGACGGCGAGCAGCGCGAGCGCGAATGCAACACGCTTGTGCCACATCTTCTAAGCCTACTGGAGCCAGCGGAACAAGAGGACAGTCAAGATTACCGGGACGGCGGCGATGGCGAGGAGCGCGAGAACGAGTCCGGTCATGACGAGCGCGCTCGAGCGCTCGGCGCGCCGCGGATGGTCCAGCCACGTGGCGAGGAGGCGCACGTTGCGCTGGTTTGCTTTCCACGCGGCATCGAATACGTCGCCCGCGAAGGGCACCAGGCCCGCCAGCCCCTCGACCGCAACGTTGAACACCATGCGCGCGAGCACGCCGCGGCTCGCCCCGAGCCGCGCTGCTTCGCCGACGATGTACGTCGACAGCAACACGCCGACCAGGTCGCCGACGAAAGGCACGAGCCCGATCAGCGCGTCGAGGCCGAACGAGAAGCGCGTGCCCGGGATCGGGATCGAGGCGTCGAGCAGCCACGCAAGCCGGGTTAACCGGCTTCGAATTTCGTCCTTATTCCGGATTCTTGTGTTCCAGGCTGCGCCGCATGGCATTCAGCTCGCGCAGCACGCAGCCGCCGACGAGCAGCACCGCCGCGATGAGCAGCAGCACGAACCCCTTGATCTCGTTCGCCGCTCCGCGCTCGGTGACGTACACGCCGATTCCCAGGGCGCCGACCACTGCCGCGATGACGATCAGCCCTGTGCCGAGATGTCGCATACGCGTGCCTAAAGGTATCATTTCGCCTCCCCCAAAGACGAACACGAGGAGATCCGCTATGGCGATCAAAGTCGGCGACCGTCTGCCCGACGGGAAGCTCATGGAATCCACCGAATTCGACTCGGCGACGCAGTGCGCGATGGCACCCAAGGAAGTCAACGTCGCCGACGCGGCGAAAGGCAAGAAGATCGCGGTCTTCGGCCTGCCGGGCGCCTACACCCCGACCTGCTCCGCGAAGCACGTGCCGAGCTACGTGCAGAACTTGGACCCGCTGAAGAAGAAGGGCGTGAGCGAGATCTGGTGCGTGGCGACGAACGACGCCTTCGTCATGGCGCACTGGGGCCGCGACCAGAAGGCGCTCGGCAAGATCCGCTTCCTCGGCGACGGCAGCGGGCAGTGGACCAAGGCGCTAGGGCTCGAGCTCGACCTGAACGCGCGCGGCATGGGCACCCGCACACAGCGCTTCTCGATGCTCGTCGACAACGGCGTGGTGAAGCAGCTCAACGTAGAAGCTCCGGGCAAGTTCGAGGTCTCCGACGCCGCCACGATGCTCAAGCAGATCTGATACAAAGGGTTACAAAAAGATCCCGATCGGCGTGTAAGCCCGGAAGGCTGGCGCAGCGTTTCTTGGGGCGGGAATGTTCCCCAAGGAGACCTCATGAGATTGCCACTTTTGATCGGGGCCGTGCTGGTTGCGGCCGGTACGCTCGCCCACGCCCAGGCGCCGCAGGGCGAGGCGCCGAAGGCACGGCGCTTCGACTGCTCGCAGGCCAAGGACCCAAAGGCGTGCGAGGAAAGGCGCGCCAAGGCGAGGGAAATGCACGCCAAGGCCCTCAAGGCGTGCGAGGCGGCCAAGGGCAAGGAAGCCGAGCACCGGGCCTGCATGCAGCGCGAGTTCTGCGCGCAGACCGCCGACCCGGCGAAGTGCGAAGCGCAAGCCAAGCAGCGCGCCGCGCAACGCGAGAAGATCCGTGAGGCGTGCAAGGGCAAGGCGGGCGACGAGCTCAAGGCCTGCATCCGCGAGCAGCGCGGCAAGACCTAGCCGCCGCTACAATGGCCTCTTCTGCAGGGAGGGCCCATGGACGATAGCCGCGGACTGACGATCACCTTCATGGACGGCAGCAAGGTGTCGTTCGGCTTCCCGCAGCAGGGGCTGAACACCGCGGCTAAGCAGCTCAAGATCGAGGAGTTCATGAAGAGCCCGTTCCTCATGGTCGTGGCCGACGGCACGCTCATGATGTTCCCGGTGGTCAACATCAAGTCGATCCAGATCCCGGTGAGCGAGGACGAGGCCGAGCGGGTGCGCCTGCCGGGACACGCCATCCGTAACGCGACGCTAAAGCGCGGCGAGGCATAGCGACCGGGAACATCAGGCTGTTCTGCCGGCGCCCCGCCTTCGCCGCGGGAGCGCGCGCCACGCTGCCCGTGCTC
>DATADT010000361.1:0-3385 GCA_036258355.1 Burkholderiales bacterium | reverse complement strand
GGACATTGCAGAGCGGCTGAAGACCGCCACGACCGGATCTCCCTTGCCGCCTCGTAACCGCTCGGGGCGTGTCCTCGGGACCGCGCCGCGAGCAAGTGCCCCTTCGGAACATAGCGCTGCCGGCCAGCCGAAGTAGTCGACATGACAATTCGTTCACGCGTATGAGCGCAGGCGGTGCGAGAAATCGACGAGCGGCGCGATACCGCTCGCTTCGGCTCGCCGGCACCAATCCTGCAGCTGGCGCAGGAGCTGCTCCTTCGAAGCGCTGGAGCGCTCCCACAGGGCCACGAGCTCGGGCCGCATCGCGAGCGCGGTTGCGAGCGCGCGTGAATTCTTCAGGGCTTCGGCGAGCCGCACACGCTCGCCGTCTGCGGCCGCCTGGCCACGCAGCAGCGCACGCTTCAGCGAGCGTAGCACCTCGGCGTCGCGCGGCGACCAGTGGCGCAGCCGCTCGAGCTCTTCGGCGTAGGTGCGGCGGAAGGACTTGGCATAGCGCGACAGCACGTCGTAGCGGTTTGCGATCACGGCGTGCAGCATCTCGAGGTTGATAGCCGCCTTGGGAGCGGCGAAGCGCGGCGTCGGCGCGAGGCGCTTCACCGTCGCCAGGCCCACGGACTCGAGGATACAGATGTACATCCAGCCGATGTCGAACTCGTACCACTTCGAGGAAAGCTTGGCGGATGCGGCGAATGCGTGATGATTGTTGTGCAGCTCTTCGCCGCCGATCAGGATGCCCCAGGGCACGATGTTGGTGCTCGCGTCCGGCACGTCGTAGCTGCGGTAGCCGAAGAAATGACCGATGCCGTTGATCACGCCGGCGGCCCAGAACGGGATCCAGGCGATCTGGGTCAGCAGGATCAGCATGCCGGGAACCAGGCCGAACAGCGCGATGTTGATCGCGCCCATCAGCCAAAGTCCCCACACGGAGTGCCGCGCGTAGACGTTGCGCTCCAACCAGTCGTCGGGCGTTCCGTGCCCGTAGCGCTCCAGCGTCTCGCGGTTGTAGGCCTCCTTGACATAGAGGAATACGCCCAGCCAGAGCACCCGATTGATTCCGTAGATCTGCGGGCTGTGGGGATCCTCGGCGGTCTCGACCTTCGCGTGGTGCTTGCGGTGGATTGCAGCCCACTCCTTGGTCACCATGCCGGTCGTCAGCCAGAGCCAGAAGCGGAAGAAATGCGACACGATCGGGTGCAGCTCCAGCGCGCGGTGCGCCTGGCAGCGGTGCAGGTAAATGGTGACCGACGCAATCGTGACGTGGGTCAGCGCGAGTGCCGCAACCACGTACCCCCACCAGGGCAGGTCCAGCAAACCGTCTAGAAGCATGAGTAGATAGTGCATTTTTCAGCACGCGACGTCCGTACGCTTCCGAACAGTGCGCACCCTTCCGCTTCAGGGGGCCTGACCCTTCACACCTCACCGGGAGGAATTGATATGAACCGTGAAAGGTCGAACAGCTGATGGTCAAACACACGATGGATGGACGCTGACGAAAAATTCAGACAAGAGGTGGGACACCTCTTCGCGAAGTTGCCGCTCGTTCCCGAGGATGAAATTGCGGACGTTCATTCTTGGGGCTTCGCGGAAGATGGCCGCACGTTTGTGCGGATGCTTGACACACTAGGCGGCAAGACGCCGATGATTCAGGCCGCTTCAGGCGAGCGGCTCAGCGTTGGGGTTCTTTAGGAATGAGCTGATCGTCTCGTCCCTGAAACCTTAACCTGCGCGTGTTTTTTGATTGGCGGAGCCGCGCGGCGTGCGGCGTTCCACCAGGAGCCAACGAGAAAACGCCGCGCACCACGCGATAGTAGCTTGTAGGGCGATTCCCCTCGTAGCCGCCGCGCCAGGAAGGTGACGTGCTCGTCATCCCGGTCTACGAGGAAGTGGTGACCGTGCAGCGCAAATGGGTCTTGAAGGAGGAAGTGCGGCTGCGGCGACGCGAGGTTCAGGCACGCCATCGCGAAGAGGTCGTGCTGCGCGAGGAGCAGGCGCTAGTCGAGCGCCGGGCGTCGCCGGCGCGGCGTTCCACATAATTCCAATGCAAGGAGATAGGCAGATGTCGAAGACGGTCATCGGACTTTTTAACAACATGGGCGAGGCGCAGGGCGTCGTGAAGGATCTAGTTGCGAGCGGCATCGAGCGTGACGACATTGGCTTCATGGCGAACGAGAAGCACGTCGTGCCGAGCGGTGGCGACACCAGCCGTCAAGGCTCGGACGTCGCCGCGGGCACGCTTGCCGGCGCGGGTACCGGCGCCGCGATCGGCGGCGTGGCGGGTCTCGCACTGGCATTCGCGCCGCTCGCGATTCCGGGCATCGGCCCGATCTTGGCAGCGGGGCCGATAGCCGCTGCGCTTACCGGCGTGGGCATCGGCGCGGTCGCCGGCGGCCTGATCGGCGGACTCACGCGCCTCGGCGTGCCGGAAGAAGATGCGCATTACTACGCCGAGGGCGTACGCCGCGGCGGCATCCTAGTCACGGTGGCCGCGGACGACGAGCGCGAAGCGGACGACGCGGTCGCGATCCTCAGGCGCCACGGCGCGGTGGATATCGACCAGCGCGCGAGCGAGTGGAAAAAGCAGGGATGGAAGGGCCGCTTCGACGCCGACTTGGCTTCGGCCGCGTCCAGCGAAGCGGAGCGCACCATCCCCGTAACGGAGGAGCAGCTGGTGGTCGGCAAGCGCAACGTGGAGCAAGGCGGCGTTCGCGTCTATAGCCGCGTGCTGGAGCAGCCGGTGCGCGAGACCGTTGAGCTCGAAGAAGAGCACGTCGACGTGGAGCGCCGGCCGGCAAATCGTCCGGCTTCCGGCGACGCATTCCGCGAGCAATCGTTCGAGGTGCGCGAGCGCGCCGAGGAGCCGGTCGTCGAGAAGCAGGCGCGTGTCGTCGAAGAGGTAAAGGTCGGCAAGAAGCGCAGCAAGAACGTGCAGACCGTAGAGGACACCGTGCGCAAGACGGACGTGGAGGTGGAGCGCGTCGGATCTGCCGGCCAGGCGGCGTACCAAGGGCCGGAGCGGCGCCGTACACCACGACCCGATATGCCGGGCAGGATCGCCGCAGGGTGGCGTAATGGCCGGCGTGCGGAGGACGGTCGGCGTCTACGACCGGCCGCAGAAGCGTGTCGGACTGCGCATGGCGTTGGTCGCCGCTGTGGTAGCCGTGGTAGCGCTCGGCACAGCGGCCGCGGTCTACTTCCACTAAGAACGACTTCGGGACCATGCCAGAATTCGGCATGGTCCCCCGCTTCCACGTCGACGCGTGTGAGCTAGATTAAAGTAAGGTCGCCACCCCCGCTTCGGCGTTTTCTCCCGGGGAAGATGCTTCCTCGGCCGCTCTGGCGGCCTACAAGCGACGCAAACGGGCTGAGGATGGCCTTCCCCGGGGGT
>DATADT010000360.1:0-16747 GCA_036258355.1 Burkholderiales bacterium | reverse complement strand
GAACATCGACGGAAACTTGCGCTCGGGATTCAGGTTGGCGGTGGGCGCTATGCCGAGCGAGCCGGAAAGCGCGGCGGCGAGGTCCGACAAAATGTCGGCGTGCAGGTTCGACGCGACCACGGTATCGATCGAGCCGGGCTTGAGCACCATGCGCGTCGTCATGGCGTCGACCAGGATGCGCTCGGTTCTTACATCCGGAAAATACGTCGCCACCTCGTAGAAGATTTCGTCCCAAAGCACCATGCCATGGCGCTGGGCGTTCGACTTGGTCACCAGAGTGAGGTGCTTCCGCGGGCGCTTGCGCGCGAGCTCGAACGCGAAGCGCTGCACGCGCTCGACGCCCTTGCGGGTGAAGACCGAGGTCTCGGTCGCGATCTCCTCGGGCAGTCCCTGGTGCACGCGGCCGCCGGAGCCGGAGTACTCGCCCTCGGTGTTCTCCCTGACGATCACCCAGTCAATATCTGAAACGACACTTTTCACACCGGGCAAGACCCGCGCCGGCCGCACGTTGGCGTACTGGTCGAAGCCCTGGCAGATCGGCAGGCGCAGGCCCCAGAGCGAGACGTGGTCGGGCACGTCGGGGGCGCCGACCGCGCCGAAGAAGATCGCGTCGAACTTGCGCAGCTCCTCCAGGCCGCCTTCGGGAATGTAGCGGCCGGTCTCCACGTAGCGCTTGGAGCTCCAGTCGAAGTGCGTGAACTGCGCCGAGAAACCTTCCAACGAGCAAAGTTTCTCGATGACTTCGATCCCCGCGGGAATGACTTCGTTGCCGATCCCGTCGCCGGGGATCGACGCGATGCGGTACGTCTTCAAGCGGCGAGGGTGGACCGGGTCCGGATCTCTTCCGCGATGGCGGCGCCGACTTCGGACGTGCTGCTCGTCCCCTTCATGTCCGGGGTACGCGGGCCGTCGACCAGCACGCGTTCGACGGCGCGCACGACATCTGCGGCGGCGCGCGCGTGCCCAAGGTGCTCGAGCATCAGTGCGCCGGACCAGATGGCGCCGATCGGATTGGCGATCTTGCGGCCCGCGATGTCGGGCGCCGAGCCGTGCACCGGCTCGAAGATCGAAGGCGCGGTGCGCTCGGGGTTGATGTTGCCCGAGGCGGCGATGCCGATGGTGCCCGCGGTCGCCGGGCCGAGGTCGGACAGGATGTCGCCGAAGAGGTTTGACGCGACGATGACATCGAATCGGTCGGGGTTCAGCACCATCTGGATCGTGAGGCCGTCCACGTGGTATTGGTCGGTTTTCACATCGGGATAGTTCTTCTTCATCTCCGCGAAGCGCTCGTCCCAGTACGGCATGGTGATCGTGATGCCGTTCGACTTGGTGCACGAGGTGAGGTGCTTTTTGCGGCTGCGCGCGAGCTCGAACGAGTACTTCATGATGCGGTCGACGCCCTTGCGGCTGAACACGGCCTGCTGCATCACAATTTCATTTTCTGAATTTTCAAAAACCCTTCCCCCTACGTTGCCGTATTCGCCCTCGGTGTTCTCCCGGATCACCACGTAGTCGATGTCGCCGGGCTTGCGGCCGGCGAGCGGGCAGGGCAGTCCTTCGAACAGGCGCACCGGCCTCAGGTTCACGTACAGGTCGAACCAGCGGCGGAAGTTGATGAGCAGGCCCCACGCCGAGACGTGGTCGGGCACGATCGCCGGGTTGCCCGCCGCGCCGAAGTAGATCGCGTCGAAGCGGCGCAGGATGTCGGGCGCGTCGTCCGGGCACATCCTGCCGTGGACCTTGTACCAGTCGCAGCTCCACGGGAATTCCTGCCATTTGAAGCGCAGCCCGTGCTTCGCTCCCACGGCCTCAAGCACCCGCACTCCCTCGGGCATCACTTCCCTGCCGATGCCGTCGCCCGGGATCACCGCAATCGAATGTTCCTTCATGGGCCCCAGTATATAGAATCGCCGCATGCGCTTTGCGGCGATCGAGACCTCGACGGAATGGTGCTCGGTGGCCGTGTGGCGCGACGGCGAGATCGCGGCGCTCGAGCGCCGCGCCGGCAACCGGCATTCCGAGCTCGCGCTGCCGATGCTGGAAACCCTGATGAAAAATCAAGGACTAGATTTCTCGGAGCTCGATTCGCTCGCCTTCGGCGCGGGCCCAGGGTCGTTCACCGGGCTGCGCATCGCGTGCGCGCTCGTGCAAGGGCTTGCCTTCGGGCGCGGCCTGCCGGTGATCGGGATCTCGACGCTCGAGGCGGTGGCGCAGGAATCGGGCGCGGCACTCGTGGTCGCGTGCATCGATGCGCGGATGCGTGAAGTGTATTATGCGGCGCTTGAAAAGCGCGGCGGGCGCTGGCGCGAAGTGATCCCCGCGCAGTGCGTGCCGCCGCGGTCGGCGCCCCGGCCGCCGGGGGAAGGCTGGGTGGGTTGCGGAAGCGGTTTCGAGGTTTACCGAGAAGAAATGAAAGGCAAGGTCGAAGTCGCGAGGCCCGAAATCCATCCGACGGCGGTGGCGGTGGCCGAGCTCGCGGCACCGCGGCTCGCCGCCGGCGAGGGCGTCGACGCGGCGCAGGCGGCGCCGGTCTATCTTCGCGACAAGGTCGCATTCACCAAGGAAGAGCTTGAGCGCCGTCCTTAAGGATGTTCCCCGGCTCGTGCCCATGGCCGAGCGCGACCTCGACGAGGTCATGGCGATCGAGAGCGTGATCTACACGCATCCGTGGACGCGCGGCAACTTCGCCGATTCGCTGCGCGCCGGCTACGAGTGCCGCATGCTGCGCCTCGGGCCGCAGCTTCTCGGCTATTTCGTGCTGATGGTCGCCGCGGGCGAGGCGCATCTGCTGAACCTTTCGATCGCCGCCGCGCATCAGCGCGCCGGGCACGGAACCGCGCTCCTCGCGCAGGCTGCCGAGCTTGCGCGCAATCTCGGCGCCCGCAGTCTCTTCCTGGAGGTGCGGCCGAGCAACCGCGGCGCGCAGGCCCTCTACACGCGGTTCGGGTTCCGCAAGGTCGCGGTGCGGCGCGGCTACTATCTCGCGCTCACCGGCCGCGAGGATGCGCTCGTCCTCGCGCTCGAGCTTACGTGAGCTGGCGCGCCGAGATCCTCGCCGAGATGGGCCTCGCGCCCGTCTGGCGCCTGAGGAAAAAACAGGTTGTCCCAGACTGGATTCCCCTCAAATCGGCCGTGGCCGCCTGCGTCAAATGCGGCCTGCACAAGACGCGCACGCAGACGGTGTTCGGCGTGGGCGACGAAAACGCCGACTGGATGCTGATCGGCGAGGCGCCCGGCGCGGAGGAGGACCGGCTCGGCGACCCGTTCGTCGGCCAGGCGGGTAAGCTCCTCGACAACATGCTCGCGGCGATCGGCCTGTCGCGGCGCGTCAACGTCTACATCGCCAACGTGCTCAAGTGCCGCCCGCCGGGCAACCGCAACCCGGCACCGGACGAAGTCGAGAAATGCACGCCGCACCTGCTCCGGCAGATCGAGCTGGTGAAGCCGAAGCTCATCCTCGCTCTCGGCCGCTTCGCTGCGCAGACGCTGCTCGCGAGCGATGCCTCGATCGCCAGCCTGCGCGGCCGCGTGCACCGCTACGCGGGCGTGCCGCTCATCGTCACCTACCACCCGGCTTACCTGCTGCGCACGCTGGAAGACAAGGCGAAGGCCTGGGAAGACCTCGTGTTCGCGCGAAACACCATGGCGAGCCTGTAGGCGCGCCGGCTATTCGCGCGGCTTGTGCGGGTCCTCGGCGCGGGCGAAGGCGAGCAGGCGGTCGACCTCCTCGCGATGGACGCGCCGGTTACGCCAGAACCACAGCTGCACCACGGTCATGGTGCCGGCGACGAACAGCCCGAACACCAAAATCACCGAGTAGATCGAGTAGCCCAGCTCGAGGAGCAGCGAGTAGAGCGCGATCATCACCAGGATCGAGGCGTTCTCGTTGAAGTTCTGCACCGCGATCGAGCGGCCGGCGCCCACGAGGTGATGGCCGCGGTGCTGCAGGAGCGCGTTCATGGGTACGACGAAGAACCCGGCCATGCCGCCGATCAGCACCATCAGCGAGATCGCGAGCCACACCTGGCTCACGAAGTTCATCACGATCACGAACAGGCCCATCGTGATGCCGAGCGGAATCACCCGCACCGAGCGGTCGAGCGCCACCAGGACCGAGGCGAGCACCGCGCCGGCGGCGATGCCGATCGCCGTCACCCCCTGCAGGATCGCCGCCTTGGAGAGATCGAAGCCGAGCGCGGCGCGCGCCCACTCGATGACGATGAACTGCAGCGTCGCGCCCGCGCCCCAGAAGAGCGTGGTCACCGCGAGCGAGATCTGGCCGAGGCGGTCGCGCCAGAGATGGTTCACGCAGCGCGAGAAGTCCTTCAGCGTGTCCAGCGGGTGCGAGGGCAGCTTCTTCAGCGCGACGCCGGTCTGCGGCACCTCGAGGTTGAAGAGCGCCGCGATCGCGTAGACCACGATGATGATCGCGATCGCCGCCTCGGCCGGCGTGTCGATCGAGGTCTCGAGGAGCGGCAGGTCCCAGGTGAGGAGCTGGGTCGAGACCCGCACGTGGATGAGTAGCCCGCCGAGCATCGTGCCGAGGATGATGGAGGCCACGGTGAGCCCTTCGATCCAGCCGTTCGCCACGACGAGCTGCCGGTGCGGCAGGTATTCGGTGAGGATGCCGTACTTCGCCGGCGAGTATGCCGCCGCGCCGAGGCCGACGATCGCGTAGGCGATCAGCGGATCGACGCCCCAGAGCATCGCCGCGCAGCCGACGATCTTGATGGCGTTGGCAATGAACATCACCTGCCCCTTGGGCAGGCGGTCGGCGAAAGCGCCGACGAAGGGCGCGAGCAGCACGTAGGAGACGACGAAGAAGAACTTGAGGTAGGGCGTCAGCCACGACGGCGCCTCGGCCTGGATGAGCAGCGCAATCGCGGCGACGAGCAGCGCATTGTCGGCGAGCGACGAGAAGAACTGCGCCGCCATGATGATGTAAAACCCGTAATTCAAGCGAAGGCTGTCTCTCCCGGCGCGCGATGATTTTTTGTGCCGCGCGCTTTATAGCACAATACCCCTTCATGCCCCGGCCGATCCGCGCGACGATTTCCGCGGCCGCGCTCGCACACAATTTGACTGTGGCGAAGCGCCACGCGGGCGCCGCGAAGGTCTGGGCGGTGATCAAAGCGAACGCCTATGGCCACGGCGTCGAGCGCGCGGCGCGCGCGCTCGACGCCGCGGACGGCTTCGCCGTGCTCGACTTCCACGAGGCGCTGCGGCTGCGCGCCGCCGGCGTGGCCAAGCCCATTCTGCTGCTCGAGGGCTTCTTCAAGCCCGCCGACCTCGAGCTCGTGCAGAAGCACGCGCTCACGCCGGTGATTCACAACCCGGAGCAGGTCGAGATCCTCAAGCGCGCTCAGCTCGCCGCGGACACCGACATCTACCTCAAGGTGAACAGCGGCATGAACCGCCTCGGCTTCGGGCTCGACAGCCTGCGCCCGGCGTACAACGCGCTGCGCATGCACCGGCAGGCGAGGAACATCACATTGATGACCCATTTCGCCGATGCCGACGGCGCGGGCGGCGTGAAGGCGCAGCTCGACTGGTTCAACGAGCTGGCGCAGCCGTTCCACGCGCAGGGCCGCTCGCTCGCCAATTCCGCGGCGCTGATCCGCTTTCCGGAGGCGCGCGGCGACTGGGTGCGCCCCGGCATCATGCTGTACGGCTGCTCGCCGTTCGCCGATCGCACGGCGGAAAGCCTGGGCCTCAAACCCGCCATGACGCTCACCTCGGAGATCATCGCGATCCAGCAGCTGCAGCCGGGCGAGCGCGTCGGCTACGGCTTCTCCTACGAGGCGGTAGGCCAGATGGCGATCGGCGTCGTCGCCTGCGGCTACGCCGACGGCTATCCGCGGCATGCGTCCACGGGCACGCCGGTCCTGGTCAACGGAAAGCGCTCGCGCATCGTTGGACGCGTATCGATGGACATGATCACGGTTGATATCTCCGACATCCCGGAGGCGCGCATCGGCACCCCGGTCACATTATGGGGCGAGGGTCTCTCGGCCGACGAGGTCGCCGCGGCGGCGGGCACGCTGAGCTACGAGCTCCTGTGCAAGCTCACCGCCCGCGTGCCGATTAGCGAGGCGCCGTGAAGAAGCCGAAGACAGCCTATGTTTGCTCGGAATGCGGCGCTAGCGCGCTGCAGTGGTTCGGCGCCTGCCCGTCCTGCGGCGCTGCCGGCACGCTGACCGAGACGATTACGGAAGGACGATACTCCCGCCTGGGTCGCGACCGCGCCACGACGCTCGCATTGTCGGAAGTCCAGCCAAAGGACCTCGAGCGCATCCCGACCGGTATCGGCGAGCTCGACCGCGCGCTCGGCGGCGGGCTGGTGGTGGGGCAGGTGGTGCTTCTCGGCGGCGATCCGGGAATCGGCAAGTCCACGCTGCTCTTGCAAGCGCTCAGCACGGCTCAGGAGGGCGTTGTCTACGTGACGGGTGAAGAATCGGTGGAGCAGGTGGCGCTGCGCGCACGGCGCCTGGGCCTCGAGACGGGCGGCGTGCGCGTCGCGGCGGAGACGCAGCTCGAGCGCGTGCTCGGTGCGCTGGAAGCGTCGACGCCGCGGGTCGCAGTGATCGACTCGATCCAGACGCTGTGGTCCGAGCTCCTGCAGTCGGCGCCGGGATCGGTCGCGCAGGTTCGCGAGTGCGCGGCGCAGCTCACTCGCCACGCCAAGCGCGCCGGCACCGCGCTCTTCATCGTCGGCCATGTGACCAAGGAGGGCGCTATCGCAGGGCCGCGCGTGCTCGAGCACATCGTCGACACCGTGCTTTATTTCGAAGGCGATCCCAACTCCGCCTTTCGCCTAGTCCGCGCGACGAAGAACCGCTTCGGCGCGGTGAACGAGCTTGGCGTGTTCGCCATGACGGAGAAGGGCCTCAGGGGCGTGAGCAACCCTTCGCGGCTCTTTCTCGCCGACCATGAGAAGCCGGTTCCCGGTTCCTGTGTCGTCGCCACGCTCGAAGGCACGCGCCCGCTGCTCGTCGAGATTCAGGCGCTGGTCGACCCGGCGCATACACCAAGCGCGCGCCGGCTCTCGCTCGGGCTGGAGGCCAACCGGCTCGCGATGCTGCTCGCCGTGCTGCACCGGCACGCCGGGATCGCCACTTGGGAGCAGGACGTTTTCGTCAACGCGGTCGGCGGCGTGCGCATCGGCGAGCCCGCAGCGGATCTGGCGGTTTCTCTGGCCGTGGTGTCGAGCTTTACCGACAAACCGATTCCGTCCAAAGTGCTCGCCTTTGGCGAGGTCGGTCTCGCCGGCGAAGTGCGTCCGGCGGCACGCGGACAGGAGCGGCTCAGGGAAGCGGCGAAGCTCGGCTTCCAGCGGGCGATCGTGCCGAAGGCGAATCTTCCGAAGGCGAAAATCACGGGTTTGGAAACGCTTGCCGTTGAGCGTATCGACCAGGCGGTTCGCCTGTTACGCGAGCTCTAAGGCTGTCGCTATGACGCAACGAGCTCCGCGGCGCGCAGTCCACTGCGCACGGCGCCCTCGAGCGTCGGCGGATACTCGGGATCCGTGTAGTCGCCTGCGAGGAATACTCCCGCAGTCGCCGTGCGCACGCTGGGGCGCTTTAATCCCGGAGTACAACTGATCGTCGCGCGCTTCTCCGCGATCACGCGGCTCCACTGCGCGGAAGGTAAACGTGGCAGCGCCTTGCGCAACTCGCGATCGCAAGCCGCGGCGACGTCGTCCTGGGTCATTTGCTGATGAGCACCCTGCGCGCTGATCACGCAGGCGAGGCGGCCTTTCTCGCCGAGCAGCGCGCCGCGGTCGAAGACCCATTGCACCAGGCCCTCGCCGATACCGAGCATCGGGAACTCGAGCCGCGTGCTCTCCGGATATTGCAGGTAGCAGGTATAGATCGGTTGGTAGCTGTAGTCGAGCTCGGTCTCGGGCATCACGTTCTTGAGCTGGTGCGGGCCGACCGCGACGATGATGTGCGGGAACTGGGCTCTTAACGAGCCAATGTCCCCGACTGTTTCCCCGAAGCGAACTTCGCCGCCGCGGGCGCGCACGAATTCGGCCGCGGGCTCGGGAAAGAGGCGCGACAGGTCAACGCGCGGCAGGAGCAGGTCTGATGCTTCGCCGTCGGCTGCCAGCGTGTCGCGCACGGCGGCGAGGAACACGTTGGCGGAGGCTTGGTCGAGCGGCGTGTTGAGCGCCGAGACGCATAGCGGCCCCCATAAGTAGTGGCGCAGCCGGCCGTGCTGCCGGTGCGCGTCGAGCAGATCTTTCACCGTGATATCGGGCTGCATGCGCCAGTTGCGCTTGCGCAACGCCGCGATGAACTTCAGTGCGCTGATGCGCTCGCTGAAGGGCACCGTCCTGACGACGAGCAAGCCAGCCAGCAGCCCAAGCGGCGGGGGCAGCCAGAGCGCACGGAACGCGAACCCGTCGGCGTACCGGATCTCGTGCGGGATGCGCAGCAGCGCGTCGGCCGGCACGCCGACGGTGCGCATCAGACGAAAGAGCTCCGTGTAGGCGCCCACCAGGATGTGCTGCCCGTTATCGAGTTCGCGTTCCTGGCCGTCGGACGAGATTCGCACGCGGCGCGCGCGCCCGCCCGGCACGGCCCCGGACTCGAACACCGTCACCCGCATGCCGCGCTCGACGAGCGCGACGGCAGCCGCCATGCCGGCGTATCCCGCACCGACGATCGCTACGCGCTTATCCAGGTGCGCCACGCGATCCAGAACTTCCGGAGCGGCGTGAGCGACGTGCGCCGCGTCAGCACGCGGAAGCCGTCGCGCTCGATCTCGTCGAGCACGGTGCGATAGATCGCCGCCATGATGAGTCCCGGGCGCTGCGCTCTTCGGTCGGTCTCCGGAAGGGCCTGCATCGCTTTGTCATAGTGCACGCGGGCGCGCGCCGCCTGGAACGCCATGAGCCGTTGGAATTCGGCCGTCTCGCGCGCCTGCAGGATATCGGTCGCCGGCACGCCGAACTCCTTCAGGTCCGCCATGGGAAGGTAAATGCGATTCTTGCGTGCGTCCTCGCCGACGTCGCGAATGATGTTCGTGAGCTGGAACGCGGTGCCGAGCTCGCGCGCATAGTCGAGCGTGCGCGCGTCGCGGTAGCCGAAAATGTTGGCGGCGAGGAGTCCGACCGCGCCTGCCACGCGGTAGCAATAGCGCTCGAGGCCTGGCCAGTCGAGGTAGCGCGTCAGCGTGAGATCCATCTCCATGCCGTCGATGATCTCGTTCAGGCGGTCCTGGCCGATGGCAAACCGGTCGGTGAAGACGGCCAGCGCCTTGGTGACCGGATGCTGCGGGTTGCCGCCGAAAAGGTTGGCCACCTCCATGCGCCACCACGCGAGCTTCGCCGCGGCGACCTGAGCTTCGGTGGTCTCGTCCACCACGTCGTCTACCTCGCGGCAGAAGGCATACAGCGCGGTGATCGCGTGCCGGCGATCCGCGGGCAGATACAGGAACGAGTAGTAGAAGCTCGAGCCGCTCGCCGCCGCTTTCTGCTGGCAATACTCGTCAGGCGTCATGCCGATTATTCACAGGGCTTTTGCTAGCAGCAGCGGCCAGTCGTACGCGCGGAGCTTCGGCCGCCGGCGAAAAACGTCGTAGCCCGCGTGCTCGATCTTTTCGAGGATTCGCAAGCCGCCCTGGATGGTGGCGCGGATCTCGAGGCCGACGCGGCCGGGAAGGGTCTGTCCCAGTTCCGATCCGGACAGGATGAGCTTGCGCGCCCGGTCCACCTGAAACCGCATCAGGGACTGCCACGCGGAGTCGCAGATCCTGTCCTTAAGGTGCCCTTCGGTGACGCCGAAGCGGGCCATCTCGTCCTGCGGGAGGTAGATGCGCGCGTCCTTCCTGTAGTCCACCTCGACGTCCTGCCAGAAATTGATGAGCTGCAGCGCGGAGCAAATGGCATCCGACGCACGCAGCTCTGAATCACTCGTTCGTTTGAACAGGTGCAGGAGAAGCCGCCCGACCGGGTTTGCCGAGCGGCGGCAGTAGTCGAGCACCTCGGAAAAATCCGCATAGCGTTTCTTCGTCACGTCCTGCGCGAACGCGTCCAGCAGGTCGGCGAATAACTCGACGGGAAGCTCATGTTCCCGAATGATTTTTGCGACATCGCGTAGCGCGCGATCGCGCGGCGCGGCGAGCTGATGGCGGTAGTCTTCGAGCTTGCGCAGGCGCACCTGCGGCGGATCGTCGCCCTCGTCGGCGAAGTCGTCGGCGCTGCGTGCGAAGCGGTAGATGACTTCGATCGGCTCGCGCAAAGCTGCGGGCAGCAGCAGCGAGGCGACCGGGAAGTTCTCGTAATGGCGCACCGCCACGGCGGCTATAATACGTTGATTCGGCAGCTAATACGTTCACTCCTTTACTGAGGTGGCGGGCCGCGCGAAGGTGGCGGAATTGGCAGACGCACCAGACTTAGGATCTGACGCCGCAAGGCATGAGGGTTCGAGTCCCTCCCTTCGCACCACAACCGGCGACTAAATGGCCAACGTGGAAACCCTGGGAACCCTGGAGCGGCGCGTGTCGATGGCGCTCGCCGCGGACGAGATCGAGCGCAGGGTCGACGAACGGCTCAAGCAGCTCGCGCGCAACGTCCGCATGCCGGGCTTCCGCCCCGGCAAGGTGCCGCTTAAGCTGATCGCGCAGACGTACGGGTCGCAGGTGAGATCCGAGGTACTGAGCGACGCGGTGCAGAAATCGTTCACCGACGCCGTGAAGCAGGCGAACCTCAAAGTGGCGGGCTACCCGAAGATCGAGAAAAAAGACCCGAACTCCGCGGATCTCGAGTTCAACGCCACGTTCGAGGTGTACCCCGAGGTGAAGGTCGGCGACCTGGCGGGCGCGACGGTCGAGCGGCCGCAGGTCGAGGTGGACGACGCGGCGGTCGACAAGACGATTCAGATCCTGCGCAAGCAGCGCACGCGCTTCGATCCCGTCGAGCGTCCGGCGCGCGACGGCGACCGGATCACGGTCGATTTCAAGGGAACGATCGACGGCCAGCCTTTTCCCGGAGGCGAGGCGAAAGACTTTGCTTTCGCGCTCGGCGCAGGCCGCATGCTGCCCGAGTTCGAGGCCGCGGCGCGCGGCATGGCGCCGGGCGAGGAGAAGAGCTTCGAGCTCACCTTCCCGGCCGACTATCATGGCAAGGAGGTCGCCGGAAAAAAAGCCTCGTTCGTGATGACGCTGAAGAAGATCGAGGAGCCGCGCGTGCCGGAGCTCGATGCCAGCCTCGCCAAGGCGCTCGGCGTCGCCGATGGCGATACGGCGAAGATGCGCTCCGAGGTGCGCGCCAATGTCGAGCGCGAGGTGAAAAAGCGCGTCGACGCGAGGCTGAAGGACCAGGCGCTGCAGGCGCTGCTCTCCGCCACGCCGCTCGAGGTGCCGAAGTCGCTTGTCGGCATGGAGGCGGCCTCCATGGCCGAGCGCGCGGTCGCCGACCTCAAGGCGCGCGGCGTGAATCCGGAGCAGGTTCCGCTCAATCCACAGGCGTTCGAGGCGGCGGCGCGCCGCCGCGTGGCGCTCGGACTGGTGATCGCGGAGCTCGCGCGCACCGAAAACTTGCAGCCCAAGCCCGCCGAAGTGCGCGCGCTGGTCGAGCAGGAGGCGCAAAGCTACGAGACCCCGTCCGAAGTAGTAAAATGGTTTTACATGCAGCCGCAGCGGCTCTCGGAGATGGAAGCGCTGGCCCTGGAAGCCAACGTGGTCAGATGGGTTTTGGCGAAGGCGAAGGTGACAGACAAGCAGGTAAGCTTCGACGAGCTGATGCAGACATGAACTGGACTAAGAACGATCCGCAGGTGCAGGGCCTGGGGCTCATCCCCATGGTCATCGAGCAGTCGGGGCGCGGCGAGCGCGCTTACGACATTTATTCCCGGCTGCTGAAGGAAAGAGTCGTATTCCTCGTCGGTCCGGTCACCGAGGTCACCGCCAACCTCATCGTGGCCCAACTGCTGTTTCTCGAGTCCGAGAATCCCGACAAGGACATCTTCTTCTACATCAACTCGCCCGGCGGCTCGGTGTCTGCGGGGCTCGCGGTCTACGACACCATGCAGTTCATCAAGCCCGACGTCTCGACGCTGTGCGTCGGCCAGGCCGCGAGCATGGGCGCGCTGCTCCTCGCCGCGGGCGACGCGAGCAAGCGCTTCTGCTTGCCGAACTCGCGCGTCATGATCCACCAGCCGATGGGTGGGTTCCAGGGGCAGGCGACCGATATCGAGATCCACGCCAAAGAGATCCTGTACCTGCGTGAGCGACTAAACGAGATCCTCGCCCGGCACACCAAGCAGACGATCGAGATCATCCGGCGCGATACCGAGCGTGACTTTTTCCTGGGGGCCGAAGACGCGGTAAAGTACGGCCTCGTGGATAAGGTCTTGGTGTCGAGGGAGAGCACCTAGTGTCCGAAAAGTCCTCGGGAGAGAAGCTTCTTTACTGTTCCTTCTGCGGGAAAAGCCAGCACGAGGTAAGGAAGCTGATCGCCGGCCCGTCGGTGTTCATCTGCGACGAGTGCATCGAGCTCTGCAACGACATCATCCGCGAGGAAACGGCCTCCGATAAGGGCGGCAAGGGCGCCAAGTCCGACCTGCCGACGCCCCGCGAGATCCGCAACATCCTCGACCAGTACGTGATCGGCCAGGACCAGGCCAAGAAGATCCTCTCGGTCGCGGTGTACAACCATTACAAGCGGCTCAAGCACCTCTCGAAGAACGACGAGGTCGAGCTCGCCAAGTCGAACATCCTGCTGATCGGCCCGACCGGCTCGGGCAAAACGCTGCTGGCCCAGACGCTGGCGAGGCTCCTGAACGTCCCGTTCGTCATTGCCGACGCGACCACGCTCACCGAAGCGGGCTACGTCGGCGAGGACGTCGAGAACATCATCCAGAAGCTCCTGCAGAACTGCGACTACGACGTCGACAAGGCGAAGCGCGGCATCGTCTACATCGACGAGATCGACAAGATCTCGAGAAAGTCCGACAACCCGTCCATCACGCGAGACGTCTCCGGTGAAGGCGTCCAGCAAGCCCTCTTGAAGCTGGTGGAAGGCACCATCGCGTCGGTGCCGCCGCAGGGCGGGCGCAAGCACCCGAACCAGGATTTCGTCCAGGTCGACACCACCAATATCCTCTTCGTCTGCGGCGGCGCGTTCGACGGCCTGGAAAAGATCGTGCGCAACCGCACCGAGAAGACGGGCATCGGCTTCGGCGCGGAAGTGAAGAGCCCGAAGAACTCGCGCGCCACCTACGATCTCCTGAAGAGCGTCGAGCCCGAGGACCTGATCAAGTACGGGCTGATCCCGGAGTTCGTCGGCCGCATGCCGGTGGTTGCCGCGCTCGAAGAGCTGGACGAGCACGCGCTCATCCAAATCCTTACCGAGCCCAAGAACGCGCTCATCAAGCAGTACCAGCGCCTATTTCACATGGAAGGCGTCGAGCTCGAGGTGCGAAACGCCGCGCTCGGCGCGGTCGCCAAGCGCGCGCTCGCGCGCAAGACCGGCGCGCGCGGCCTGCGCTCGATCCTCGAGCAGATCCTGCTCGACACGATGTACGAGCTACCCACGCTTGAGAACGTGAGCAAGGTCGTCGTCGACGAATCGATGGTGAGCGCCGACGGCAAGCCGCTGCTTATCTACTCCGACAGCCACAAAGTAGCCGGTGGTGCCGGCTAAGAAACAAGTCACCGGTGGTGCTGGCTGAGAAGCAAGTCGCCGGCGGCGCGAGCTGAGTAGCTTTTTTCCAAAGCCGTACATTCCGTAACGCCTTATCCCCAGGTTTTGCGTTGCAGCGCCCAGGCGTTTGCGTGTAGGCTTTCCCCTTTGATTTTCCGGGAAGAACCCGCATTTAGGTGCGGGGCTCCAACCCATTGAAAGGCTGATCTAAATGTCCGATCCGACGCCGTCCGGCGAAATCATCCAGTACCCGCTGCTGCCGCTGCGCGACGTGGTGGTGTTCCCGCACATGGTAATTCCGCTGTTCGTCGGGCGGCCGAAGTCGATCAAGGCGATGGAGACCGCGATGGAAGCAGGGAAATCCATCCTGCTCGTCGCTCAGCGCTCCGCGGCCAAGGACGATCCCGGCCCGCAGGACATGTACGCGATCGGCTGCGTATCCAACATCCTGCAGATGCTCAAGCTCCCCGACGGCACGGTGAAGGTGCTGGTAGAGGGCGGCACGCGCGCGCAGATCCGAGAAGTGATCGATGTGCGCACACATTGGGTGGCCGAGGCAGCCGCGGTTCCGCCGGACAACGCGCCGGCGGCCGAGGTCGAGGCGATGCGCCGGGCGCTGCTTTCCGCGTTCGACCAGTACGTCAAGCTCAACAAGAAGATCCCACCCGAAATCCTCACCTCGCTTTCGGGCATCGACGAAGCCGGCCGGCTCGCCGACACGGTGGCCGCGCACCTGCCGCTGAAGCTCGAGCAGAAGCAGCAGGTGCTCGAGATGTTCGACGTGAAGAGCCGCCTCGAGCACCTCCTCTCGCAGCTCGAGACCGAGATCGACATCCTGCAGGTCGAGAAGCGCATCCGCGGGCGCGTCAAGCGCCAGATGGAGAAGAGCCAGCGCGAGTACTACCTGAACGAGCAGGTCAAGGCGATCCAGAAAGAGCTTGGCGAGGGCGAAGAGGGCGCCGACCTCGAGGAGATGGAGAAGCGCATCAAGCGCGCCCACATGCCCAAGGACGCGCGCAAGAAGGCGGAAGCCGAGCTGAAGAAGCTCAAGCTCATGTCGCCGATGTCGGCCGAGGCGACCGTGGTGCGCAACTACATCGACACCATCGTCAACCTGCCTTGGCGCAAGAAATCGAAGATCTCCAAGGACATCAAGCAGGCGCAGGAGATCCTGGACAAGGACCACTACGGCCTGGAGAAGGTGAAGGAGCGCATCGTGGAGTACCTCGCGGTGCAGACGCGCGTCGACAAGATGAAGGCGCCGATCCTGTGCCTCGTCGGCGCGCCGGGCGTAGGCAAGACCTCGCTCGGGCAGTCGATCGCCCGCGCCACCAACCGCAAGTTCGTGCGCATGTCGCTCGGCGGCGTGCGGGATGAAGCCGAGATCCGCGGCCACCGGCGCACCTACATCGGCTCGATGCCGGGCAAGATCCTGCAGAACATGTCGAAGGTCGGGGTCAAGAACCCGCTCTTCCTGCTCGACGAAGTCGACAAGATGGGCATGGACTGGCGCGGCGACCCGTCCTCCGCGCTGCTCGAGGTGCTCGACCCCGAGCAGAACCACACCTTCGTCGACCACTACATCGAGGTCGAGTACGACCTGTCGGAGGTGATGTTCGTCGCCACGGCGAACACGCTCAACATCCCGCCGGCGCTCCTCGACCGGATGGAAGTGATCCGTCTTTCGGGCTACACCGAGGACGAGAAGATGAACATCGGCATCAAGTACCTGCTGCCCAAGCAGATGAAGAACACCGGGCTCAAGGAAGGCGAGCTGTCGATTTCCGAGGCAGCGGTCCGGGACATCGTGCGCTACTACACGCGCGAGGCCGGCGTGCGCGCGATGGAGCGCGAGCTCTCGAAGATTTGCCGCAAGGCCGTGAAGCAGCTGTTGATTGAAAAGAAGGAGAACGAGGACAAGCTGCACCGCATCACGGTCACCCCCAAGAATCTGGACAAGTTCCTCGGCGTGCGCCGCTACACCTTCGGCATGGCCGAGAAGCAGAACCAGGTCGGCCAGGTCACCGGTCTCGCGTGGACCGAGGTCGGGGGCGAGCTCCTCACCATCGAGGCGGTCACCATGCCCGGCAAGGGCAAGACCATCACCACCGGCAAGCTCGGCGAGGTGATGCAGGAGTCGATCCAGGCCGCGCTCTCGGTGGTGCGCGCGCGCTCGCGCAAGCTCGGCGTGAAGGAAGACTTCTACCAGAAGAACGACATCCACATCCACCTGCCCGAGGGCGCGACGCCCAAGGACGGCCCGAGCGCGGGCATCGGCATCGCGACTTCCATGGTGTCGGTGCTCTCCGGCATCCCGGTGCGCTCGGAAGTCGCCATGACGGGCGAGATCACGCTGCGCGGCGAGGTGCTGCAGATCGGCGGGCTGAAGGAGAAGTTGCTCGCGGCGCACCGAGGCGGCATCAAGACGGTGCTGATCCCGGAGGAGAACGTGAAGGACCTCGCCGAGATCCCCGACAACATCAAGAACAGGCTCGAGATCGTGCCGGTGAAGTGGATCGACAAGGTCCTGGAGATCGCGCTCGAGCGCCAGCCCGAACCGCTGCCCGAGCACGACGAGTCGGCGCCGATCCCGCCGAAGCCCGACGACCAGGCCGGGGCGGTGCGCACCCATTAACAAAGCCGATCTGATCGAGCAGATCGCGCAGGCCGCGGAGATCTCCAAGTCCGCCGCCGAGCGGGCGATCGATGCGCTGGTGGGCGCGGTGAAGGCGAGCCTGCGCAAGGACGAGACGGTGACGCTGGTCGGATTCGGCACCTTCTACGCCGGCAAGCGCGCCGCGCGCACCGGGCGCAACCCGCGCACCAACGAGCCGATCGACATCAAGGCCGCGCGTTTGCCGAAGTTCCGCGCCGGCAAAGCGCTCAAGGACGCCATCAACTGAGGTAAACTAGCGCCCTTTTCGCGGTGCGAAGGGTGCTTAGCTCAGCGGTAGAGCGCTGCCCTTACAAGGCAGATGTCGGGAGTTCGACCCTCTCAGCACCCACCAGACGGAGCGGTAGTTCAGTCGGTTAGAATACCGGCCTGTCACGCCGGGGGTCGCGGGTTCGAGTCCCGTCCGCTCCGCCAGCATCACGTCC
>DATADT010000359.1:0-6788 GCA_036258355.1 Burkholderiales bacterium | reverse complement strand
AGGAAGATCTTGATGAGCAGCCAGCCGAACGGCGGGATCCAGTTGAAGAGCACCGAGTCGACCGGCGACTGCCAGCCGCCGAAGAACATGATCGCGGTGAGCGTGCTGATCAGGATCATGTTCATGTACTCGGCGAGGAAGAAGAGCGCGAACGTCATCCCGGAGTACTCGACCATGTGTCCGGCGACGATTTCCGATTCGCCCTCGACGACGTCGAACGGCGCCCGGTTGGTCTCGGCCACCCCGCTCACGAAGTACACGACGAGCATCGGCAGGAGCGGCAGCCAGTTCCAGGAGAGGAAAGCGAGCCCCTTGGAGGCGAAGTAGCCTTCGCCCTGCCCTTCGACGATGTCGGTCAGGTTGAGGCTCCTCGACACCATCAGCACCACGACGAGCGCGAAGCCCATGGCGAGCTCGTACGACACCATCTGGGCCGCCGAGCGCATGGCGCCGAGGAAGGCGTACTTCGAGTTAGACGCCCAGCCGGCGACGATCACGCCGTAAACGCCCATGGAAGAAAGCGCCATGATGTAGAGCAGGCCCGCATTGATGTCGGCGAGCACGAGCTCGGGTGAGAACGGGATCACCGCCCAGGCCGCGATCGCCGGCATGATCATCAGGATCGGCGCGATCAGGTAGAGCGCCTTGCTGGCGTTCGTCGGAAGGATGATCTCCTTGAAGAGCAGCTTGAGGACGTCGGCAAAAGGCTGCAGCAGCCCGGCGGGCCCGACGCGGTTGGGTCCGAGGCGGATCTGCATCCAGCCGATCATCTTTCTTTCCCACAGCGTGAGGTAGGCGACCGAAAGGATGAGCGGCACGAGGATCGCGACGATGAAGACGAGGCTCGTCGTCGTCTCGTAGAACGCCGGGCCCCACAGCGGTCCGAACCACGCGTTTGACCTTTCGGCGAACCACTCCATCTATGCCGCCCTCTCCGCCACCGCCCGGGCGAGCTCGAGCGCGCCGAACATCGGTCCCACGGCCGCCGTCGTCGGATGCGCCGCCGCGATGCGCGCGCAGTCGTCGGGCAGCCGCTCGTCGAGCGCCGCCATGAGCTTGGCCGCGCCGTTCACCAGCACCGGCTGCCCTGCGGCGACGCCGAGCTTCGCGAGCAGCCTCGAGTTCATCCACGCGCGCGGCGGCCGCGCGTCGCGTGTCTTCTGCAGCGGCGGCGAGCGGCGCACCAGCGGGTCAGCGAAGTAAATGGGCACATCGGCGATGCGCTGGATGCCGGAAACCGGGGGTACGCCGTGCGCCGTCATTCCCTGTATGGAGTTGGAAAGCAGCTTCGCAACGTCCTTGCCGTCGAGGCAGGCGGCGCGCACCTGCTCGATGGTGTCGAACTCGAAGCCCTGCTTCCCGAGCAGGCTGCCGAGCACGCGCAGCACCTTCCAGCCGGGACGTGTATCGCCGAGCGGGTGCACCACCGCGTAGAAGGTCTGTACGCGTCCTTCGGTGTTGACGAAAGCGCCCGAGGTTTCGGTGAAGGGCGCGATCGGCAGCAGGACATCGGCGTAGTCGAGCCCCGTCTTCCACGGCGTGAGGCTCGCGACGAAGTCGGCGGCTTGGATCGCCCGGCGGGCGGCGACCGGGTCGGCGCAGTCGAGCTCGGGCTCGACGTTGAGCAGCACGAAGCTCTTCTTCTTCAGGATCTCGTTCACGTTCCCGCCCGTGGGCAGCCCGGCGAGGTAGCCGCCGACCGAATTGGCGGCTTCGCCGAGGACACCCACGCGAACCCCGAGTGCCTGCGCCGCGGCATGGATCTGCGCGGCCTGCGGGTGCTGCACGGCGAAATTGCCGAGGAACACCGCCGCCGGCTTGCCCCCGGAAAGAAGATCTTTGAAAGAAGAAACTGCAGAAGCGATGTCGGACGGCGGAACGATCTTCTTGCTCGCGACCGGCATCAGCCAGTCGTCGTCCACCGAGTGCAGCATGTGAATCTGCGTACCGCGCTTCGCTGCCTGGCGCAGCCGGTGCGCGATCAGCGGATGGTCCTTGCGCAGGAACGAGCCGATGACGAGCACGCGGTCGAGCTTTTCGAGCTCGGCGATCGGCATGCCGAGCCACGGAATCCCGGTGCGCTTGCCGTCGGCGGAGAAGTCGCTGTGGCGCAGGCGGAAATCCGCAGGACCGAGCTTCGAGCACAGGAACAGCTCTTCGAGGGTCGAATGCGACGAGGCGAGCACGCCGAAATCGGTGTCCTGGAGGCGCGGCAGAAGGAAGTCGAACGCCTGCTCCCAGTCCACCTCCTCCCATTTGCCGTCGCGCTTGACCATCGGGCTTTGCAGGCGGTCGGGCGAGTTGAGCCCATCGTAGGAGAAGCGGTCCTTGTCCGAGAGCCAGCATTCGTTGATCGCCTCGTTCTCGAGCGGCAGGACGCGCATCACCTTGTTCTGCTTCACCTGCACGACGAGGTTGGAGCCGAGCGAGTCGTGCGGCGAGATCGAGCGCCGGCGCACGAGCTCCCAGGTGCGCGCCTTGTAGCGGAACGGCTCGCTGGTCAGCGCGCCCACCGGGCAGAGGTCGATCATGTTGCCGGAGAGCTCGGACTCGACCGCGCGGCCGACGAACGACACGATCTCGGCATTCTCCCCGCGGCCGGCGAGGCCGAGCTCCATGATGCCGGCGACCTCCTGGCCGAAGCGCACGCAGCGCGTGCACTGGATGCAGCGGCTCATCTCCTCGGCCGCGACCAGCGGGCCGAGCTCTTTCCTCAGGACGACCCTCTTCTCTTCGGTGTAGCGCGAGTTGCTCGCGCCATAGCCCACCGCCAGATCCTGCAGCTGGCACTCGCCGCCCTGGTCGCAGATCGGGCAGTCGAGCGGGTGGTTGATGAGTAGAAACTCCATCACCCCGTTCTGCGCGTCCTTCGCCACTTTCGAGTGGGTCCAGACCTTCATGCCTTCGGCGACCGGCGTGGCGCACGCCGGCATCGGCTTCGGCGCCTTCTCGATCTCGACCAGGCACATGCGGCAGTTGGCGGCGATCGTGAGCTTCTTGTGGTAGCAGAAGTGCGGCACGTAGACGCCGAGCCTGTTCGTGGCGTCCATCACCGTGGCGCCCTGCTTGACTTCGACCTCGATGCCGTCGACGAAGAGCTTCGGCATCAGGCGGCCTCGGCCATGTTGCGCACGGCGTGCGGCTCGTGCCTCGCCGCCGACCTGCCCCACCGGGGTTCGACTTCTCCGTGAACGAGGCAAGTCTTCTTTTCTATGTGGAACACGAATTCATCGCGGAAGTGCTTGATGAAGCTCTTCACCGGCAGCGCGGCGGCGTCGCCGAGCGCGCAGATGGTGCGGCCGGCGATGTTGTCGGAGACGTCGTCGAGGAGCGCGAGGTCCTCCATGCGGCCGCGCCCGTTCTCGATGCGGTTCACGACGCGGTAGAGCCAGCCCGTACCCTCGCGGCACGGAGTGCACTGGCCGCACGACTCCTCGAAGTAGAAGTAGGAGAGGCGCTCGAGGGCGCGCACCATGCAGGTGGAGTCGTCCATCACGATGACCGCGCCCGAGCCGAGCATCGAGCCCGCCTTCGCGATCGAGTCGTAGTCCATGTCGGTCTGCATCATGATGTCGGCGGGCACCACCGGCATCGACGAGCCGCCCGGGATCACCGCCTTGAGCTTGCGGCCGGCGCGCACCCCGCCTGCCATCTCGAGGAGCTTCGCGAAGGGCGTGCCGAGCTTCACCTCGTAGTTGCCCGGTCGGTTCACGTGGCCGGTGACCGAGAAGAGCTTGGTGCCGCCGTTGTTCGGCCGGCCGAGCGCGAGGAAAGCCTCGCCGCCGTGGAGCATGATCCAGGGCACCGCGGCGAAAGTCTCGGTATTGTTGATGGTGGTCGGCTTGCCGTACAGCCCGTAGCTCGCCGGGAACGGGGGCTTGAAGCGCGGCTGGCCTTTCTTGCCCTCGAGCGACTCGAGAAGCGCCGTCTCTTCGCCGCAGATATAGGCGCCGTAGCCCGGCACGGTGTAGAGCTCGAAGCCGAAGCCCGAGCCGAGAATGTTCTTCCCGAGGTAGCCCGCGTCGTACGCCTCCTTCAGCGCCTCCTCGAACTGCTCGTAGATCTCCCAGACCTCGCCGTGGATGTAGTTGTAACCCGCGGTCGCGCCCATCGCGTAGCCGGCGATGGCCATGCCCTCGATCACCGAGTGCGGGTTGTATCGCAGGATGTCGCGGTCCTTGCAGGTGCCCGGCTCGCCTTCGTCCGAGTTGCAGACTACGTACATCGGGCCGGCGAACTGCTTCGGCATGAAGGACCACTTGAGCCCGGTCGGGAAGCCGGCGCCGCCGCGGCCGCGCAGCGCGGATTTCTTCACCTCGGCGGTGACTTCCTCAGGCTTTTTCTTCTCCTGAAGAATTCGCTTCAGGGCGGCGTACCCGTCGCGCGCTTCGTAGTCCTTCAGGCGCCAGTTGCGGCCGTCGAGGCCCTTCATCAGGATCGCGTCGGGTCCGTAGTCGAGCATCATCTCAGGTCCTCGATGAGGCGATCGAGCTTCTCGTTGGTCATGTAGTCGTGCATCTTCTTATTGTTGACGAGGAGCACTGGCGCCATCGCGCACGCGCCCATGCATTCGCCTTCCTTGAGCGTGAAGCGCCCGTCGGGCGTGGTCTCGTTGAAGTCTATGCCGAGCTTCGCCCGCAGGTGGTCGGCCGCGGCGAGCGCCCCCTGCAGGCCGCACGGCAGGCAGGTGCACACCGTGAGCTTGTAGCGCCCCGTCGGCTGCAGGTTGTACATGCCGTAGAAGGTCGCCACCTCGTAGACCTGGACCGGCGGCATGTCGAGGTATTTGGCGACGTAGTCCATGGTCTCGGTCGAGAGCCACCCCTTCTCGTCCTGCGCGATGATGAGCGCGCTCATCACCGCCGATTGCTTTTGGTCCGCCGGGTATTTCGCGATCTCGCGGTCGATCTTCTTGAGCGAATCGATCGTCAGCATCAGCGGTCTACGTCGCCAAATACGATGTCCAGCGTGCCGATGATCGCGACCGCGTCCGCGAGCATGTGGCCCTTGGAGATCTCGTTCATCGACGAGAGGTGGCAGAACGCGGGCGAGCGCAGCTTCATGCGGTAGGGCTTGTTCGCGCCGTCGGAGATGAAGTACACGGCGAACTCGCCCTTCGGGTGCTCGATCGCGGCGTACGACTCGCCCTCGGGCACGTGCATGCCCTCGGTGAAGAGCTTGAAGTGGTGGATCAGCTCTTCCATGCTGAGCTTCATCTCGGCGCGCGAAGGCGGGGCGACCTTGTGGTTGTCGACCATCACCCGCCCGGGATTCTCGCGCAGCCACTTGATGCACTGCTTGACGATCCGGTTCGACTGGCGCATCTCCTCGATGCGGCAGAGGTACCGGTCGTAGGTGTCGCCGTTCACGCCCACCGGCACGTCGAACTCCATGCGGTCGTAGACCTCGTAGGGCTGCTTTTTGCGCAGGTCCCACTCGATGCCCGAGCCGCGCAGCATGACGCCGCTGTAGCCGAGCGCGAGCGCGCGCTCGGGCGACACGACGCCGATGCCGACGGTGCGCTGCTTCCAGATCCGGTTCTCGGTGAGCAGCGTCTCGTACTCGTCGACGTACTTGGGGAAGCGCTCGGTAAAATCCTCGATGAAGTCGAGCAGCGACCCCTGGCGGTTGCGGTTGAGCTCCTTGAGATCCTTGTTGCTCCTGAACCTGGAAGGCTCGTACTGCGGCATGGTGTCCGGCAGGTCGCGGTATACCCCGCCCGGCCGGTAGTACGCGGCATGCATGCGCGCGCCCGACACCGCCTCGTAGACGTCGAACAGGTCCTCGCGCTCGCGAAAGCAGTATAGGAATACCGTCATCGCGCCGAGGTCCAGCGCCTGCGTGGCGAGGAACAGCAGGTGGTTCAGGATCCTCGTGATCTCGTCGAACATCACGCGGATGTACTGGGCACGGATCGGTATCTCGATGCCGAGCAGCTTCTCGACCGAAAGCACGAAGGCGTGCTCGTTGCACATCATCGAGATGTAGTCGAGCCGGTCTACGTACGGCAGGTTCTGCAGGTACGTTCGGTGCTCGGCGAGCTTTTCTGTAGCTCTGTGCAGCAAACCGATATGGGGATCCGCGCGCTGGATCACCTCGCCGTCGAGCTCGAGCACCAGGCGCAGCACGCCGTGCGCCGCCGGGTGCTGCGGCCCGAAGTTCAGCGTGTAGTTGCGAATCTCAGGCATCGGCGTCGCGATCCTCGGCGTAGTGCTGCTCGCGCACGATGCGCGGCGTTACCTCGCGCGGGTCGATCGTCACCGGCTGGTAGACGACGCGCTTCTGCTCCGGGTCGTAGCGCATCTCGACGTGGCCGCTCACCGGGAAGTCCTTGCGGAACGGATGGCCGATGAAGCCGTAGTCGGTGAGGATGCGGCGCAGGTCCGGGTGGCCGTCGAACACGATGCCGAAGAGGTCGAACGCCTCGCGCTCGTACCAGTTGACCGAGGGCCAGATCTCGTAGACCGAAGGCAACAGCGGAAACGCGTCGTCCGGGCAGAACGCGCGCACGCGCAGGCGCCAGTTGTGCGTGATCGACAGAAGGTGCAGCGCGACCGCAAAGCGCGGCCCTTCCCAGGGCCTGTCGGCGTAGGCCGCGTAGTCCGCCCCCGTCAGGTCCATCAGCTGCTCGAAGCGCAGGTCGGGGTGGTCCCTCAGCTTGCGGCAGACCTGGAGATATTCGGCGGCCGGCACCTCGATGGTGATCTCGCCCAGCTTCTCCTTGGGAAGCAGGCTCTCGCGGCCGAGGACGTCGAACAATCGCTGCAGCTTCGGCGTCATCGAGCGAT
>DATADT010000358.1:0-2783 GCA_036258355.1 Burkholderiales bacterium | reverse complement strand
CCAGTCGTCGATCCATACGCCAGTGCGGTCGAGCTCGGCTTCTGCGAGCGAAAACCCCGCACGCGCGGCGCGCTGGTCATGGACCAGCCGCCCGCGCTTCGGGTCGCTTAGCGCCGCGTGCGCGAACAGCACCTGCCGCGGGTTGAACGCGCTCGGGTTATCGCTCGCCTCCTCCGGCCGGGCGCGGAAGAAGGTGATCTGGAAGCCGAGCGGGCCGTCCAGCCAGCCCGTGACGTACCACCATTCGATTCGGAATTCCGGATGCGCACCATGGTCCCGCGGGAAGACGAGCTTGCGCCCGGGCGTGACATCGGGATAGCGCACCTCCTCTGCCCATGCGGCGAGCGGAAGGAGCCCGAAACCAAAAAACGTCCGGCGTCTCACCAGTCCTCGCGTACGGCGCGGACCGGGCCCATGCCCATCGCTTCCTTGCCGGACATCACCGCGGTCAGTACCGCGAGTGCGACGAGCATCACAATGAATCCGGCGAGAAGCAGGTACGGCGGGTGAAGCTCGATGCTCCAGTGGAAGGACTGGCGGTTGACGACATAGACGAGCACCAGGCTGATCGCTGCGCCGGCGGCGAGGCCTGCCGCCGAGCCGACGAGCGCAAGCAATCCGCCCTCGGCGGCCAGCATGCCGCGGATCTGGCCGCGTGTGAGACCGAGGTGGCGCAGCACGCCGAACTCGCGCCGCCGCGCGAGCACGATCGCGCCCAGGCTCGACGACAGCCCGAAAAGCCCGACGAGCACGGCCACCGCTTCCATCGCGTAGGTAACGGCGAAGCTGCGATCGAAGATGCGCAGCGACACCTCGCGAATCTCGCCCGGCTCGGCGACGTCGAGCTGCCCGCCGCCCGGGAGCGAGCGCAGCGCCTCCATCACTTCGGCGGGCGTAGCGCCGGGCGCGAGCCACAGCGCGCCGTCGTTCGCCGTCTGGTCGCCCGTGAGCGCGACGTAGTCGGCGCGGTCGATGAGCACTGCGCCGTGCTGGCGCGCGTAGTCGCGGAACACGCCGGCCACCACGACCGAGTGCGTCTTGTTGAGCATCGGAAGCTCGAGCCGGGTCCCAGGCGAGAATCCATACAAGTCGGCGACTGCCTCGCTGATCCATACCGCGGGCGGATCGCCGGGGCGGCGCTCGTAGCGCTCCCTCAGCAGCGGGAACGTCTTCTCGGCGCGGTCGCGCGCGATCAGCACCAGCGGCGGGCGCGTCGGATCGAGCACGATGCGGCCGCTGCGCAGAAAGTCGGCACGCGCGACCTTTGGCAGCGCGCGCACGCTCGCTTCGAATCGCGGGTCGAGCGCGGTCGTATCGCCGGCGTGAGTGGTGCGGAAATAGACGTCGGCCGGAAGCACGCTCGCCAGCCAGTCGTCCACCGACTGGCGGAAGGACGCCACCATGATGGCCATCGCCGCCATGAGCGCGAAGCTGGCGACGATTGCGGCCAGGCTCACCGCCGCCTGTCCGGGCGCGGCCCTCAGCTGTGCGAGCGCAAGCCGCAATGGCGGATGGGACGGCAGCGGCACATACCGGAAGACGAGCTCCGCGATCCTGGGCACCAGCGCGATCGCGCCGACAAGCAGGCAGGCGATCGCAGCATAGCCGAAAAGCGGCAGCCCGCGCACCGGGCCAAGCTGCGCCAGGACCGCTCCGAGGAGTATCAGCAGCAATCCCGGCCAGACCGGCGCGATGCGCTCGAAGAGCGTCTGCTCGTCGCCCGCCTTGAGCGCGCGCGCCGGAGGCGTGCGCGCCGCATCGCGCGCGGGTAGCAGCGCCCCGAGCACGGCGACCAGAATGCCGGCGACAAAGTAGACCCCAGCGCCCGCAACCGACACCCTGACTTCCGCGGAAACGCCCTGGAACATGCCCGCGCCGAGGTCTGCGCCCGCGGCGCGTACGGCGACATGCGCGAGCGCGTAACCGAGGACGAGCCCGGCGGCGGCGCCCATCGCGCCAAGGATTGCAGCTTCCATCAAGACCAACCTCGTTACCGCCTTCTTGTTCATTCCCAGAACTCTTAGAAGCGCATGCTCGCCGCGCCGGCGCGCAACCTCCAGCGCCTGCGCCGAGAACACGAGAAAGCCCCCGGTAAAGAGCGCCACCATGGCGAGCACGTTGAGGTTCACGCGGTAGGAGCGCGACGGATACGCGCTCGCCTCTTCGAGCGCTTCCACCGCGACCACGTGCGCGCCGGGCGGCAGCAGCGCCTGGATCGCCGCGGACGCCTGGTCGCGATCGGTCCCCCCGGAGAGGCGTATGTCAATGCGGTTCAGGAGGCCCAGCCGGCCGAAGCGCCATTGCGCCGTGGCGATATCGGTCAACGCCGCGACGCCGCGCAACGAAGACAGAACGCCGGCGACTTTCAGCCGGACGGTACCCTGCCCAGACATCAATGAAACGGTGTCGCCTTTCTTCGCGGCGAGCATCTCGGCGGCCGCGGCGGAGAGAAAAACGCGATCGGGCGCGAGCAGCTCATAGCGGTCCTCGACCACGAGCTGCGGCTGAAGGATCGCCGTGCGCAGGATGTCGATTCCCGTGACGCGCAGGGTGCGCTCCGTTCCGGGGATGCCCGCGTCGAGCTCGAGCGCCGGGCTCGCCACGGAGACTCCCGGGAGCCGGGCGATCTTCGGGTAAAGGTCCTCCGGGAAGCCGGTGCGGCCGCCGCGCACCTCGAGGTCGGCTTCGCCGGCGAGCGCGCGCACCGCCGCCGCCACGTCGCTTACTGCGGCGCGGTTCACGAGGTGCACCCCGTAGCCCAGCGCGACACCGAGCGCAATGCC
>DATADT010000357.1:0-1844 GCA_036258355.1 Burkholderiales bacterium | reverse complement strand
CCCGTTCAAGAGATTTCTTTCTGCTTGCATTCTCGGGGCTGCTCGCATGGGCCGGAATGAGCGCCGTCGTGGCGGTCTTCACATGAGGCAGCACTCGTCCTACTGGGCGTTCATGGTGCACCGCATCTCTGGGATTGCGCTGGCGCTTTTCCTGCCGCTTCACTTCTGGACGCTTGGCAACGCGCTGCAGGGCTCGCTGTCGTGGACCGAAAGTCCGCTCGTCAAGTTCGCCGAATGGCTGATCGTGGTCGCGCTCGCCGCGCACCTCGGCGGTGGGCTGCGTGTGCTCGCCCTCGAGTTCCTGCCCTGGCGCGACTGGCAGAAGAGCCTGACGGCCGCGGCCGCCGCGCTCGCGGCTGCGGTCGGGCTCGCGCTCGCGCTGGCGCTGTAGAATCGCCGGCAGGAGGACTCCATGAAAAAGATCGCCGCATTCCTGTTCGGCGCGCTTCTTGCGGCGAGCGCGCTCGCGCAATCGTGGCCGCAGAAACCGGTGCGCTTCATCGTGCCGTTCCCGCCGGGCGGCGCCACCGACATCTCGGCACGCTTGCTTGGCGAAAAGCTGACGCAGATCTGGGGCCAGTCGGTCGTGATCGAGAACCGCGGCGGCGCGGGCGGCAGCGTCGGCGCCGCAGAAGCCGCGCGCGCCGCGCCGGACGGTTACACGCTCTTCTTCCCGTCGGGCTCGGTCGTTACGGCGAACCAGCACGTCTACGCCAGGCTCGCGTACAACCCGGAAAAGGATTTCATTCCGGTCACCAAGGTCGTCTCCGGGCCGCAGGTGCTAACCGTGCCGGCCAACTCGCCCTTCAAGACCGTGAAGGAGCTCATCGACCATGCACGCGCCAACCCCGGCAAGCTGACGTTCGGCCACGCCGGCATCGGCTCGCAGACCCACCTCGCCGCCGAGAATTTTGTCTGGCAGGCGAAGATGGATGCGGTGGCGGTGCCTTACAAAGGAGAAGGCCCCGGGCTCGCGGCGCTCGTCGGCGGCGAGACGAGCTTCTTCGTCGGCAACGTGGCCGCGTCGATCGGGCACATTAACGGCGGCCGGCTGCGCGCGCTTGGCGTGACCAGCAAGAGCGAGGCGGCACAGCTTCCCGGCGTGCCCCCGATCGCGAAGACCATCCCCGGCTTCGAGAACACCGGCTGGTTCGGCATCGTCGCGCCCGCCGGCACGCCCAAAGAGATCGTGCAGAAGGTCTACCGCGATACGCGCAAGGCGCTCGAGGCGAGCGATCTGCGCGGGCGGCTCTTCGTCCAGGGGCTCGCCCCCGTCGGCAACACGCCTGAGCAGATGGCGAAGGAGATGAAGGAGGAGAGCGCGCTCTGGGCCCGAGTCGTGAAGGAGCGCAATATTCAGGTCAAGTGAAAGTTGATCTTGCCCAAGTAGAGGAAGCCGCCAAGGAGCTTTACATCCGGGCGCTGAAAGCGCTGCCGCCGGACATCAAGCGCGGCTTCGAGGCGCTCGCCTCGGCCGAGACCGACGCCGGCGCGAAGCGCATGCTCGGCACCATGATCCGCAACATCGCTGTCGCAGAACAGACCGACAACCTTCTGTGCCAGGACACCGGCATCCCGGTGTACAACGTGTGGATCGGGCGCGGCGTGGAGGTAGACGGCGTGGGCTTGAAGGACGCGATCCGCCGCGGCTGCGCACGCTCGACGCGCGAGTACTCGTTTCGCTCCTCGATCGTGCACCCGACCACGCGGGTGAACGACCAGACCTCTACAGGAAGAGGAATACCGGTAATAAACCTCGATTTCACTTCGGAGCCTGACGTTCTCTCCATCGAAATGATTCCCAAGGGCTCCGGGTCGGAAAACAACTCCTGGCTGCGCATGGC
>DATADT010000356.1:0-2192 GCA_036258355.1 Burkholderiales bacterium | reverse complement strand
GCCGCCACGGCGAGCGCCACCAGCGGATCGAGGCGCAACCAGCCGGTGAGGAACACGAGCGCCACGCCGGCGATCACGCCGGCCGAGGTCCAGACGTCGGTCATCAGGTGGTGCCCGTCGGCTTCGAGCGCGATGCTGTGCCGGCTGCGTCCGACGCGGATCAGCAGCATGCCGACAGCGAGGTTGATGCCCGAGGCTGCGGCGCTCAGCGCGAGGCCGAGCAGCGGCGCTTCCAGCGGCTGCGGATCGATCAGGCGCGGGATCGCGGTCGCCAGGATCCCGGCGGCGGCGAGCACGATCAGCGCGCCTTCGATGCCGGCGGCGAAGTATTCGGCCTTGGAAAAGCCGTATTGATGATTCGCGTCGGGCGGCGATGCCGCTACGCGCAGCATGGTGAGCGCGAGCAGCGCCGCGGCGAGGTTCACGATCGATTCCAGCGCGTCGGAGAGCAGGCCCACCGATCCGGTCAGCCACCATGCAAGCGTCTTCAGCGCGATCGTGGTAAGCGCCGCCGCGATCGACAGCCACGCGTAGCGCTCAAGATCGGTAGAGGCGGTAAACATCCTCGCTTTGCTGTCGCGGGTCGGAGAGCTCGTAGAGAAAAATCGCTTCGCCCGATTCGGCGGCGAACCGCCGTGATTGCAGTACTGCCGAAAACCTTTCCGGCTTGTGTGTGAACGCCATGGCCACGGCCGCGCCATGCGGGTCCGCGTCGCCAGGCTCGACCTGCGTGCACGCCCAGCGCTTGAACGTCAGACACTTGCCCAGGCAGCGGCGCGACCAGGGCGTCTGGTTCTGGTACCGCGCGAGATACTCGGAAGAGGACAGCACCTGCGGCGAATCGAGCTCGTAAGTCGCAAGATAGGTGCCGCCGCGCACCCAGCGCCGCGCCGAGCGGAAGCCGGGGATCGCTAGGCGCTCAGGTATGTGCTCGCTGTCGTACCAGGCGTTGAACTCCTCCTCCATGGCCGGCGGCGGCTCGGTGAGCGTAAGAAGCAGGCCGCGGCTCATCCTGAATTGATCATCCTCGACCGATTACGCCTTTCTCCAGCACGTACGCCCGATCGGCGACCCGGTCGGTGAAATGCCGGCTCTGCTCGGCCAACAGGACCGCCACGCCGGCGCGCCTGATTTCCCGGATGGCCTGCGCCACCTGCGCCACCACGAGCGGGGCCAGTCCTTCGGAAGGCTCGTCCAGCAGGATGGCGGAGGGGTTGCCCGCCAGGGTGCGCGCGATGCAAAGCATCTGCTGCTCGCCGCCCGACATGCGCGCGCCGCGGCGCTCGCGCAAGGGCGCGAGCGCCGGAAAGAGCGTAAACAGCCTCGCTTCGGTCCACGGCGGCGTGGCGCCACGCGGCGGCTGGCGGGCGACTTCGAGGTTCTCGATTACGGTCAGGTCCGTGAAGATACGCCGATCCTCGGGGACGTAGCCCAGGCCGAGGCGCGCTATCTCGTAGGGCTCGAGGTCCCTGAGAGGCCCACCGTCGAACACGATCTCGCCGGAAAGGGGCGGCACGAGGCCAATGATTGCCTTCAGCGTCGTCGACTTGCCAGCCCCGTTGCGGCCGAGGAGCGCGACGACTTCCCCCTGGCCGACGTCGAGGTCGATGTCGAAGAGCACCTGCGCCCGGCCATACCCGGCGCTCAGACGGCGGACCTCAAGCATCGCCAAGGTACACCTCCCGTACGCGCGCGTTCGCGCGCACCACCTCGGGCGAGCCCTCAGCGATGATTTCCCCCAGGTGCATGACGATGACCCGGCTCGCGAAGCCGAATACCACGCTCATGTCGTGCTCGGTGAAAAGCACCGCAATCCGGTCATGGCGCGCGAGCGCCTCGGCAAGCTCCATCAGCGCGCCGCGCTCCTCCGGGGCCATTCCCGCGGTCGGCTCGTCCATGAGGAGAAGGCGGGGCTCGTTGGCGAGCGCCATTGCGAGCTCCACGCGCTTGAGGTCGCCATAGGCGAGTACGGCGCACGACCGGTCGGCCTGACTGCGCATGCCGACGCGGTCGAGAAGGGCTTCCGCCTCCTTGATGAAGAACGCCCGCGCGCGGGTCCACATCGAGTAGTTCCGCCCATGGTGCGAGAGAAGCGCGGTCTGCACGTTCTCGCGCACGCTCATGGAGCCGAAGGTGGCCGTCACCTGGAAAGTGCGTCCCACGCCGAGGCGTGAAACGCGGTGCGGCGGCAG
>DATADT010000355.1:0-1908 GCA_036258355.1 Burkholderiales bacterium | reverse complement strand
TGGTGCGCGAAATCGACGCCGCTGGCCTCGTGCGCCCTATCGACCAAGTAGGACGGGGAGAACTGCAATGAAGGTCGTCCTTTTCTGCGGCGGCCTGGGTACGCGCCTGCGCGAGCATTCCGAGACGATTCCCAAGCCCCTCGTCAACATCGGTCATCGGCCGATCCTCTGGCACCTAATGCGCTACTACGCGCATTTCGGCCACAAGGACTTCATCCTGTGCCTCGGCTATCGCGGCGACCTGATCCGGGAGTTCTTCCTCAACTACGGCGAGCGCCTGTCGAACGACTTCGTGCTCTCTCCCGACCGCAAGAAGATCGAGCTGCCGACGAGCGACATCGAGGACTGGCGCGTCACCTTCGTCGATACCGGCCTGCACTCGAACATCGGGCAGCGGCTGCTGCGCGTGCGCCGGTTCCTGGCGGGCGAGAGGGCCTTTCTCGCGAACTATGCCGACGGGCTAACCGACCTTCCGCTGGACCGGCACGTCGCTGATTTCGAGCGCCGGAGCGTGATCGCGAGCATCGTCGCAGTACCGCCCCCAGTGAGCTTCCACAGCGTGCAGTCGGATAGCGGCGGGCTGGTCACGGGGTTCGGCCCGATGCGCGACGCCGGCTTCCTGATCAACGCCGGGTTCTTCTGCCTGCGACCGGACATCTTCGACTACATGCGGGACGGCGACGAGCTGGTCGAGGCGCCGTTCCAGCGGCTAAGCGCGCGCCAGCAGCTCGCCGTGTTCCGCTACGACGGCTTCTGGCAGGCGATGGACACGTTCAAGGACAAGATGGCGTTCGACAGTATGCATGCCCGCGGCGAATGTCCCTGGATGCTCTGGAAGCAGAATGGGCTCGAGGAGCAACGACCCGCCCCGCGATCGGGCGCTGATGCCGCCGACGTTCCGCTCGATGCTAAGGTTTCATCTCGGCACTAACGGCCGAGCTCTTAGGCTCCTTTGCTTCGGCGCGCACAGCGACGACCTCGAGATCGGCTGTGGGGGAACGATCCTGGAGTGGCTGCGCGCTTACCCGGGCGTCGAAGTCACCTGGGTCGTGATGAGCGCTTGCGGGCAGCGCGCCGACGAAGCCCGGCGCAGCGCGAACGCCCTGCTGAAGGGAGCTCGCCGGACGAGAATCGTGCTGCACGAGCTCGAGGACGGACGTTTCCCCGCGCATTTCGGCAAAGCGAAAGAAGCGTTCGAGGCGCTGAAGGCCGCGGAGAAACCGGACGTGATCTTCAGCCATCGCCTGGAAGACCGCCACCAGGATCACCGGCTCGTCGCCGAGCTCACCTGGCAGACCTGGCGCAGGCACCTGATTCTCGAGTACGAGGTGCCAAAATACGAAGGCGACCTCGGCCAGCCGAATCTGTTCGTGCCGGTCTCGGCCCGGACCGGGAAGCGCAAGGTGGAGCATCTGATGCGCCACTTCGCGTCGCAGCGCTCGCGCTCCTGGTTCGCGCCGCCGACCTTTTTCGGCCTCATGCACCTGCGCGGCGTGGAATGCCGGGCGCCGAGCGGCTTCGCCGAGGCCCACCATCTGCGGAAGGCGCTGCTATGAATGCCCGGAACGAAGAACTCGCACGCGCGCTCGACGATCGAAGCCTGGCGCATCCGAGTACAACACCGAGCGACCGCACAGCTCGCTCGATGACTTAACGCCTGAAGAGTTCAGGCACCGATACGACTTGCCAGCCGCCTACATTAGGCGTCTTCCTCACGCTCACTCGTTTCCGCCAAACGAAAAGCCCGGTTTCCCCGGGCTCTTCGTATTGGGCGGCTGAACTTAAAGCGGCTTGATGTTCGACGCGGCCGGACCCTTCTGGCCCTGGGTCACGTCAAAAGAAACCTTCTGGCCGTCCTTCAACGATTTATACCCCGAGCCCTGGATCGAGGTGTGATGGGCGAAGAGG
>DATADT010000354.1:0-7229 GCA_036258355.1 Burkholderiales bacterium | reverse complement strand
CCGCGGCTTTCTGCTGCTCCGCGAGCTTCTGCTCGGCCTCCTTGCGCTCGCGTTCCTGCTTCTCCTTGAGCTCCGCCGCCTGGAGTTCGGCGAGCTGCTGCTGGCGGCGCGCCTCCTCCTCGCGCAGCTCGATTTCCCTTGAATCGACTGCCGGCGGCGGCGGCGCGGGCGCCGGCGCCTCGGCAGCCACCGCCTGGGCCGTGACCTCGGCCGGGTCGCGCTTCACGAACACGCGCTTCTTGCGCACCTCGACCTGCACCGTGCGGTACTTGCCGGTCGCGTCGGTTTTCTTGATCTCGCTCGTGTGCTTGCGCGTGAGCGTGATCTTGTTCTTCTGCTCCGCCGAGCCGTGCATCTTGCGCAGGTGCTCGAGCAGGCGCGACTTGTCCTGCTCGGTGAGCGAGTCCTCCGGTGCCTTCTTCTCCACGCCGGCGGCGCGCAGCTGCTCGAGCAGGACCGACGGCGGTACCTTAAGCTCGCTCGCAAACTGAGCTACGCTCGTCTGCGCCATCGCTAGGCGGCCTCCTTCTTTTCACCGTCGTCGAACCAATGTGCACGCGCCGCCATGATCAGTTTTTTCGCGGCCTCGGCTTCCATGCCCGTCATTTCGGACAACTCGTCGACCGCGAGGTCCGCGAGGTCGTCCCGGGTCTTGATGCCGCTCTCCGCCAGCTTGGCCGCGAGCTGGGTGGTCATGCCGTCGAGCTTGAGAAGCTCGGGATCGACGCCTTCGACTTTCTCCTCGTTCGCGATGGCAGCGACCAGCAGGGCGTTGCGCGCGCGGGTGCGCAGCTCGGTCACGGTCTCCTCGTCGAACGCTTCGATCTCCTTCAGCTCGTTGATCGGTACGTAGGCGATCTCTTCGAGCGTCGAGAAGCCCTCCTCGATGAGGATGTTCGCCACCTCTTCGTCGACGTCGAGCTTCTCCATGAAGTGGCCCTTGATGCGGCCGCTCTCCTCCTGCTGCTTCTTGTTTGATTCCTCCTCGGTCATGAGGTTGATCTGCCAGCCGGTGAGCTCGGAGGCGAGGCGCACGTTCTGCCCGCTGCGGCCGATGGCCACGGCGAGGTTCTCCTCGTCCACCACAACGTCCATCGCGTGCTTTTCCTCGTCCACCACGATGGAGGACACCTCGGCGGGCGCGAGCGCGCCGATCACGAACTGCGCCGGGTCGGCGGACCAGAGCACGATGTCGACGCGTTCGCCGGCGAGCTCCTGCGTCACGGCCTGCACGCGCGAGCCGCGCATACCGACGCAGGTGCCGATCGGGTCGATGCGCTTGTCGTTGGTGAAGACGGCGATCTTGGCGCGCACGCCGGGGTCGCGCGCCGCCGACTTGATCTCGAGCAGCCCTTCCTCGATCTCGGGCACCTCGAGCTCGAACAGCTTCATGATGAACTGCGGCGCAGTGCGGGAGAGGATCAGCTGCGGTCCTCTTGCTTGTCTATCAATTTGTTTTACCCATGCCCGCACGCGGTCGCCGACCCGAAGATTCTCCTTCGGGATCATGTGGTCTCTGGGCAGCAGGGCTTCGAGGCGGCCCGACTCGATCACCGCGTTGCCGCGCTCCATGCGCTTGACCGTTCCGGTGACCAGCTCGTCGCCGCGCGACAGGAAGTCGTTCAGGATCTGCTCGCGCTCGGCGTCCCGGATGCGTTGCAGCAGGACCTGCTTGGCAGTCTGCGCGCCGATGCGCCGCGGATCGATCGGCTCGATCGGCTCCTCGATGAATTCCTCGGGCTTGGCGGCCGGGTTGCGCTTCGCCGCCTCGGATACCGGGATCTGCTGCGCGGCGATCTCGACCGCGCCGTCGGGCACGATCTTCCAGCGCCGGAAGGCATTGTAGTTGCCGGTGTTGCGGTCGATGGCGACCCGCACGTCGACATCCTCGAGGTAGCGCTTCTTCAGGGCCGAAGCGAGCGCGAGCTCGAGCGCGGAGAACACGATGTCGCGCGTCACGTTCTTCTCGCGCGCCAGCGCGTCCGCTTGCAGCAGCAGTTCTCTACCGAAGCTCATTCACCCTCTCTTACAGTTCGGGCACCAACCGCGCCCGCTCCACGTTCTCGAGCTCGAGCGCGACCGTCTGCCCGTCCAGCTCCATCTGCACACGACCCGCTTCGGCGCCGCGCAGCACCCCGACGAAGCGCCGCCGCCCCGATGCGTCCGGGGTGCGCATCCGCACCTCGGCCTTGCGGCCGATAAAGCGCGCGAAGTCCGCCCCCTTGCGCAGCGCTCGATCAAGGCCCGGCGAAGACACTTCCAGCCGCTCGTAGTCGATGCCCTCGACCGCCAGCACCCGTGTCAGGTGCCGGCTGACCGTCGCGCAGTCGTCCACGGTGATGCCCCCGGGCTTGTCGATGAAGAGGCGCAACATGCGCCCGCCGTTCGACGCCTGCACGTCGACCAGCTCGAAGCCCAGACCGCTCACCGCCGGCTCAACAACTTTTTCGAGGCTCAAAACAAAAAATGGGCCCGCAGCCCATTCCCTCGCTATCTCTCTAAAGCCTTTGAAGTATAGCCGGATTCTCGAGCTCTCGCCAGCTTCCGGGAGGTAGATCCGTGGGCAACTGGACCGGGCCGTAACGCATCCGGACCAGCCGGCTCACCGGGTGCCCGAGCGCCTCTAACAGCCGCCGCACCTCGCGCTTGCGCCCCTCCTTCAGGACGACGCGGTACCAGCGGTTGGTGCCCTTGCCTTCGCGCTCGCTCTTGATGCTTTCAAATCGGGCCGGCACACCGTCCAGGGGGACGCCCTGGCGGAGCCGCTTTTCCTCCACCGTGCTGAGTGCGCCCCGGATCCGCGCCGAGTATTCGCGCTCAAGACCATATCTGGGGTGCATCAGGCGGTTTGCAAGCTCGCCGGAGTCCGTGAAAAGCAGGAGGCCTGAGCTGTTCAGGTCGAGCCGCCCGACCGCGATCCAGCGTCCTGGCGGCAGGCGGGAGAACACGGTCGGCCTGCCCTGCGGGTCGCTGCGGGTCACCAATTCGCCGACCGGCTTGTGGTAGAGCAGGATTCGCGCTTGCGTCCGCGCCGGGGCGGCGACGGGCTTGCCGTCGAGCAGTATGGAATCGGAAGGACCCGCGCGGTCGCCGAGCTTGGCGACCCGGCCGTTTACGCTGACCCGCCCGGCCGAGATCCACCCTTCGATCTCGCGGCGCGAGCCCAGCCCGGCGCCGGCGAGGAGCTTCTGCAGGCGCTCAGCCGTCGGTGCCGGTGGCGGGCTGCTCTTCGGGTTCGCGGACCGCGGCTTCGCCAGTGGGAACGACCTCGAGCTCGAGCGTCTTGGCGATCTCCTCGAGCGGCGGCAGCTCCTCCAGCGATCGCAGGCCCAGGTCGTCGAGGAACTTGGTGGTGGTGGCGTAAAGCGCCGGCCGGCCGGGGGTCTCACGCTGGCCGACGACGTCGATCCAGCCGCGGATCTCGAGCGCCTGGATGATTTGCGTGGACACGCCTACTCCGCGCACGTCTTCGATGTCGCCGCGCGTGACCGGCTGCCGGTAGGCGATGATGGCGAGCGTCTCCATCACGGCGCGCGAATAGCGCGGCGCGCGCTCCGGGAAAAGCCGCTCGAGGTAGGGCTGGAACTCGGCGCGTGTCTGGAAACGCCAGCCGCTGGAGAGGCTGACCAGCTCGACCGCCCGGCCGCGCCATTCCTCGGCGAGCTCCGCGAGGAGCTTGCGGATCGCGTCGACCCCCAGCTCGCCGTCGAACAGGCGCTTCAGCTCGAGCGTGCTGACCGGCTCCTGCGAAGCAAGCAGCGCCGCCTCCAGGATGCGCTTCGCCTCAGCCGGATTCAGCATGCGCCAATTTTACGTAAATCGGGCCGAAACCCGCAGACTGCGTGATCTCGACGAGCAGCTCGCGCGCGAGCTCCAGAAGCGCAAGGAAGGTGACGACCAGGACCGCGACGCCACGCCGCGGCTCGAACAGCTCGCCGAACTCGACCACGCGCCGCTCGCGCAGCCCGCGCAGGATGGAGCTCATATGGGCGCGCACCGACAGCTCTTCACGGCTCACTCGATGGTGCGCGGAAAGCCGCGCCCGGTGAAGCAGCCCGCGCCAGGCTTGCGTCAGGTCCCTGGGGTTCACGTCGGGAAGGCGCTGCGATACCTGCTTCTCGATCCACACCGAGATCGCGATCACGTCGCGCCCGACCTGCGGCAGATCGTCGAGCCCCTGCGCCGCTTTCTTCATCCGCTCGTACTCGAGCAGGCGCCGCACCAGCTCGGCGCGCGGGTCCTCCTCCAGCGGCTCGGCCGCCGGCGGTCGCGGCAGGAGCAGGCGCGACTTGATCTCCATCAGCATCGCCGCCATCACCAGGTACTCGGCGGCGAGCTCGAGGTTGGTCTTGCGCATCATCTCGACGTACTGGAGGTACTGGCGGGTGAGCGGCGCCATCGGGATGTCGAGGATGTCGAGGTTTTCCTTGCGGATGAGATAGAGCAGGAGATCGAGCGGACCCTCGAACGCCTCGAGCACGACCTCGAGCGCGTCGGGCGGGATATACAGGTCATGCGGCAGATCGATGACCGGCTCGCCGTAGAGCTTGGCCATCACGAGTAGCTCAGTCCCATGGCTTCGCGCACGTCCCGCATCGTCTCGGCGGCCAGGCGCCTCGCCTTCTCGCAGCCGTCGGCGATGATGTTCTTGACCAGCGCCGGGTCCTCCACGTAAGGCTGCGCCCTGCCGCGCATCGGGGCGAGCTCGAGATTGATGGCGTCGATGAGCGGCTGCTTGCACTCCAGGCAGCCGATGCCCGCGGTCGTGCAGCCCTTCATCACCCAGTCCTTGCGCGCCGCGTCGGAGTACACCTTGTGCAGCTCCCAGACCGGGCACTTCTCGGGATTTCCCGGATCGGAGCGCTTCACCCGCGCCGGGTCGGTCGGCATCGTCTTGATCTTCTTGGCTACCAACTCCGGCTCCTCGCGCAGCGAGACCGTGTTGCCATAGGACTTCGACATCTTCTGGCCGTCGAGCCCGGGCATCTTGGACGACTCGGTGAGCAGCGCCTCCGGCTCGACGAGGATCTTCTTGCCGGTTCCCTCGAGCCAGCCGTAGAGGCGCTCGCGGTCGCCGCGCGGCAGGTTCTGCTGCTCGCTGAGCAGCGCTTGGCCGCGCGCGAGCGCGCCGGCGTCGCCCTGCTCGAGGAACTTGGTGCGCAGCTCGTTCAGGAGCCGCGCTTTCTTCGTGCCCATCCTCTTCACCGCGGCCTTCGCCCTGTCCTCGAAGCCCGGCTCGCGGCCGTAGAGATGGTTGAAGCGCCGCGCCACCTCGCGCGCGAACTCGAGGTGCGGCACCTGGTCCTCGCCGACCGGCACATACTTCGCCCGGTAGACGAGGATGTCGGCGGCCTGGAGCAGCGGATAGCCGAGGAAGCCGTAGGTGCCGAGGTCTTTGTCGGCGAGCTTCTGCTGCTGGTCGCGGTACGTCGGCACGCGCTCGAGCCATCCGAGCGGCGCCATCATGGAGAGCAGCAGGTGCAGCTCGGCGTGCTCCGGCACCTGCGACTGCACGAAAATCATCGCCTGTGCCGGGTCGACTCCCGCGGCTAGCCAGTCGATCACCATGTCGATCCCGGTCTGCTGGAGATCCCCCGGCTTCTCGTAATCCGTGGTCAGCGCGTGCCAGTCGGCGACGAAGAAGAGACACGGGTACTCGGCCTGCAAGCGGATCCAGCTTTTCAGCACTCCGTGATAGTGGCCGAGGTGCAGGCTGCCGGTGGGCCGCATGCCGGACAGCACCCGGGTTTCGTACATCTAAAGCAGCACCATGGCGCGCACCAGCGCTTCCGACTCGAAGAGCAGCGGGCTCAGGATCAGGCTGAGCGCATTCGAGCCGTAGACGGGCACGAAGAGCAACAGCAGCAGCAGCGGCAGGCCGAACGGCTCGAGCTTGGCGAACCGCCACGCCGCGCGGGTGGGCAGCAGGCTCGCTACGATCCGCCCGCCGTCGAGCGGCAGGATGGGAAGAAGATTGAGCAGCATCAACAGCAGGTTCACGAGAATCCCGGCAGCGCTCACCCCGATCAGGAACTCGGCAGCCCCGCTGCCGTGCCTCATCACCGCGTCGATCAGGCCGCTCACGCCGTAGTGCTGCGCCACTTCCAGCCATGCGTTGGTGCGGCTCGTCATGCTTACGGCTGCGCGCAGCACGAGCGCCCAGACCAGCGCCATGAGCAGGTTCGCGCCCGGACCGGCCGCAGCCACCCAGGCCATGTGCTGTCGCGGCTTGCGCAGCGCCGAGTAGTTGACCGGCACGGGCTTCGCCCAGCCGAAGAGGAACTTGCCGTAGGACACGAGCAGGATGACGAGGGGAACTACGATCGTGCCGATCACGTCGATGTGCCGCGCCGGATTCAGGCTGATGCGCCCCTGCGCGTGCGCGGTCATGTCCCCGAAGTGGCGGGCCACGTAGCCGTGGGCGGCTTCGTGCAGCGTAATGGCGAAGAGTACCGGGAGCGCGTAAATGGCCAGGGTCTGGGCGACCTGGCTGAGGTCGAAGTCCATTCTTGCGCGCGGGATCTTATCAGACGCGCTCTACCGCGAAGGGCGCGAGCGAGCCCTTGCCTGCGCGCAACACGGTGGGGGTTTTCTCGGTGAGATCGATCACCGTGCTCGGCTGCGTGCCGCAAGGCCCGCCGTCGATCACGAGATCGAGCTCGTGCTCGAGTACTTCCCTGATTTCATGAGGATCGGAGAGCGGCGCCGGCGCGCCCGGAAGCAGCAATGTAGCCGACAGCATCGGTTCGTCGAGCTCGGCCAGCAACGCGTGCGCGACCGGATGCCCCGGCACGCGCAAGCCGATCATCTTCTTCCTCGTCAGGCGGCGCGGTACCTCGCGCCGCGCGCGCAGGATGAAGGTGTAGCTGCCCGGCGTCACGCTCTTCAGCAGCTTGAACTGCGCGTCGTCCACGATTGCGTAGCGCGCGATCTCCGAGAGGTCGCGGCACATGAGGGTGAGCCGGTGCCGCTCGTCGATGCCGCGGATGCGGCGCAGTCGCTCGGCGCCTGCGGCGTTGCCCCGGTCGCAGCCGAGGGCATAGCAAGAATCGGTCGGGTATGCGATGAGGCCGCCGCGGCGCACGATTTCCGCCGCCTGGCGCACGAGGCGCTTCTGCGGATTTGTGGGGTGGATCGAGAAGTACTGTGCCATCAGCGCGCAAGGAATCGTTCCAGCAGCCGCGCCAGCGCGGCGGGTTGGTCATGGTGCAGCATGTGGCCGCAATCGG
>DATADT010000353.1:0-2272 GCA_036258355.1 Burkholderiales bacterium | reverse complement strand
AACAGCCGCCGCAGCTCCGAGCGCAGCAGGGCCTGGTTGGTGAAGCCGCCGAACAGCGACTCGATCGTGTCCAGGACGATGCGCTTCGCGCCGACGGAGTCGATGGCGAGACCCAGGCGGACGAACAGGCCCTCGAGGTCGTACTCGCCGGCCTCCACGATCTCGGCCGGCTCGATGCGCACGTAATCGAGCGCGATTTTCTTCTCCTCGACCAGCGCGTCGAGATCGAAGCCAAGCGAGCGCACGTTCTGCGCGAGCTCCTCGCCGGTTTCCTCGAAGCTGACAAACACGCCGGGCTCGTCGTACTGGGTCGCGCCGCGGATCAGGAATTCCGCCGCGAGCAGCGTCTTACCGCAGCCGGGGCCGCCGCAGACGAGCGTCGGGCGGCCTTTCGGCAGCCCGCCGCCGGCGATCTCATCGAGGCCTGCAATTCCCGTCGGCGCCTTGGGCAGCGCGCGCGCGTGCGCGGGGCGTTCCATTTTCATGCGGCGGGATTCGATGTCGGCTAGCAGCGCAAAATCTTAACCAATGTTCGCCAAGCCGCCTTGTCGCAATTCCAACTACATCCATCTGAAGAGCTTGCGCGCGGGGAAGGGGAGCGCCTTCGCGCCGAGCGCTTCCTCGATGCGCAGCGCCTCGTTCCATTTGGCCATGCGCTCGGAGCGCGCGAAGCTGCCGACCTTGAGCTGCGGCACGCCCCAGCCGACCGCGAGGTGCACGATCGACACGTCCTCGGTCTCGCCGGAACGCGCCGAAACGATCGCGCGGTAGCCCGCCTCGCGCGCCGCGTCCCAGCAGGCGAGCGTCTCGGTGAGCGTGCCGACCTGGTTCGGCTTGAGCAGGATGGCATTGCATGCGCCGTTCGCGGAGCGAACGCGTTTTTCATCCGTCACGAAAAAGTCGTCGCCCACTACTTGAATCGAGGTTGATTTTGTAAAGACCCTCATTGCCCCGGCATCGGTTTCGGCGAACGGGTCCTCGATCGAAACGATCGGATAGCGCTCGATCCAGCGCATCCACATCGCGTGCAGCTGCTCGGCGGAAAGCGTGCGGTCTTCGAGCGCGAGATGGTAGCTGCCGCCGCGGTAGAGCTGCGCGGCCGCGATGTCGAGCGCAATGGCGATGTCGGCGCCAGGCTCGAAGCCAGCGTCCGAGATGGCGCCAAGGAGCTCTACCAGCCCTTCCTCGTTCGTCTTGAACGCCGGCCAGTAGCCGCCCTCGTCGGCGACGCCCTGGAGCGCGCCGCGCTTCGCGAGACGCTTTCCTGCTGCGGCATAGACCTGTGCGGTCCACTCCAGCGCCTCGCCAAAGCTGCCGGCGCCGATGCAGACGATCATGTAGTCCTGGACGTCGCATCGTCCGCGCGCGTGCGCTCCGCCGCCGAAGATCTGGATCTGCGGCACCGGCAACGACACCCGCTTTTCGCCCGCCAGCTTCTTCCACAAGGGAAGCTTCTGGACCGCGGCATCGGCGTGCGCGCAGGCGAGCGACACCGCCACCATGGCATTTGCGCCGAGGCGGCTCCTGTCGGCCGTGCCGTCGAGGTCGATCAGCCGACGGTCGATCTTCTCCTGGTCGGAGACGCTGAGCGCGCGCAGCCCGTCGCGGATGCGGGTTTGGATGTTCCGCACCGCTTCGCGCGCGTCCACCGTCTTCGCTTCGCCGGATCCGGTCGAGGCGCCAGCCGGGGCGATCGCGCGTCCCGACGCGAGCGGCGTGGTGCCGCGCCCAACGATCACCTCCGCCTCGACCGTGGGACGGCCGCGCGAGTCCCACACCTGGCGGCCCTTTATGTCGAGGATTTTTGCCATGCTTCGCGAAGCTGCTTCAGGGTCGAGGCCACGGGCAACAGTTCGCGCGCCATCGTCCTCACATATTCCTTATCCGTGGCTTGGAGATAATCCACTGGAGACTTGCCGTCCACCCGGGCGAGGAGCAGGGCGGGCAGCAGCGAAGCAGTCCGCTCTTCGACGCCCGGAAAAGCAACTGCTCGCAGGTAAGTCGTTGCAAGGGCGTCGTAGCAGGCGAGGAACGCGGCCTTCGCGCGCGGTACCCAGAGGCACTTGAGCAACAGATGATTAAGGCAGAAGGCGAGATCGAAGGCGGGGTCGCCGTACCAGGCGCATTCGGCGTCGAGGAATACCGGCCCCCGCGGGCTTACCAGGATGTTCTTCGGGCTCACATCGCCGTGCACCAGGCACGCGCGGGTGCCGGCCGTGCGCTTCTCCAGAAAGGAGAACCTCTCCTTCAGGTCCGGGTGAGCGCGGCCGGT
>DATADT010000352.1:0-1886 GCA_036258355.1 Burkholderiales bacterium | reverse complement strand
GCCGCGGCAATCTTTCTCGTCGTCCCCGAGCGCGCGCTGCCGGGCCAGGCAGACCCCTGGCGCGAGCAAGTGGCGGTGATCGGCAGGATCTTCGCGCGGCTCGACTTCTGGCGGATCGCCGCGCCGCTCGTCATCTGCCAGGCGACCTTCCAGGCGCTCCAGGGGCTGTGGTTCGCGCCGTGGCTCGCCGACGTGCACGGCCTCGGGCGCGGCCGGGCCGCCGATTACCTCTTTTTCTCCGCTGCCGCGTACATGCTCGCGTCGTTCGCTCTCGGTCCCTTTTCCGAAATGATGGCGAAGCGCGGGGTATCCCAGCTGAGGGTGTACCAGGGCGGAATGCTCTTGTGCGCTGCCGCCTTCGCTCCGCTCGCCTTGGGCGCGCGCGGGCCGGCCGTAGCGTTCCTCATCGCCTTCGCGGCGACCAGCATCGCCGCGATCATCGCCTACACGCTGCTGACCCAGCTCGTGCCGGCGGCGCAGACCGGACGCGTGACCACGGCGTCGAACCTGCTCCTGTTCGCCACCTCTTTCGCCTTCCAATGGGGGGTCGGCGCGATCCTCGGCAACTGGCCGAGCGCGCAGGGCCGCTACGATCCAGAGGGCTACCGCGTCGCCTTCGGAGTGCTGCTCGCAGCGCAGGCCGCGGCCGCGGCCTGGCTGCTCACTGCCAAGGAAGCGCGCGGCTAACCGCGCTTGTAGACGATCTTTTTCGTCCCGCCGTCGCAGGTGCCGACCACCTTACCCTCGGCCTGCGCGTCCTTGTCGACCACGTCGAGCGAGAACTTTTCCACGCCGTTCGCCTTGATCTTCGCCTCGATCTCGCCCTTCAGCTGCCCGCAGTCCTTGCGTTGAGCGAGGGCCGGCCCCGAGACCACCAGACCCGCCATCACTGCCGCAGCGATCAGCTTCCCCATGTGTGCCCCCTTTTTTCGATGCTTGGGGCTCATAGAATGACTTGATTCCGGGGACTTTGCAAAAGAACTGCTTGGCAGCTCAGAGCATCCAGTACAGGGCTGCCGAGCTGCCGAAGAGCGTTGCGAGCAGGGCCAGGCGGCCGTAGCGCCGGAACCTGCCATCGGGGCGGAAGTAGAGATTGCGCACCAGGTCGTTCCTGCCGCCGGCCCACATCCAGTCGGGGCCGGCCTTGTTTGCGACGTACGGGTTGAAGATACCTGCCATGAACGAGCAAAAGGTCCCCACCACCATGCCAAGCACGCGTTTTCCCTCCCTTGTTGCGCTCGATTATAGTGAGACGTAACCATGCTTGAAACCACGATCGCCGGGAGCCTGCCCAAGCCGGGCTGGCTTGCCGAAACCAACAAGCTGTGGCCGGTGTGGCGCGCACACGGCGCCGAGCTCGAGCGCGCGAAGCGCGATGCGACGCTCCTCTGGCTCAAGGAGCAGGAGGACGCCGGAGTCGACATCGTCACCGACGGCGAGCAGTCGCGCCAGCACTTCGTGCACGGGTTCCTCGAGTTCGTCCAGGGAATCGATTTCGAGCACAAGGTGAAGATGGGCATCCGGAACAACCGCTACGAGGCGATGGTGCCGGTGGTGGTCGGGCCGCTGCGCCTGAAGGGGCGCGTGCACGGAAAAGAAGCTGTTCTGCTTCGAAGTCATTGCAAACGCAAGATCAAGCTGACGCTGCCCGGCCCGATGACGATCGTCGACACCATCGCCGACCGGCACTACGGAGACAAGGTGAAGCTCGCCATGGCGTTCGCCGGCCTGCTGAACGAGGAGGCGCGCGCGCTGGAGAAGGACGGCGTCGACGTGATCCAGTTCGACGAGCCGGCGTTCAACGTCTACATGAACGACGTCAAGCGCTGGGGCATCGACGCTCTGCACCGCGCGATCGACGGCCTGAAGTGCAAGACCTGCGTGCA
>DATADT010000351.1:0-8105 GCA_036258355.1 Burkholderiales bacterium | reverse complement strand
GCTGGCGCTCATCATCTTCCTGCGCATCGCCTATTCGACGACGATCTCGCCGGCGCGGCGCGTGTTTGCCCAGTTTGCCGACGTCGCCGCCATCAGCTGGTACATGGCGGTGTTCGGCGAGCCGGCGGGCTGGCTGCTGCTGCTCTACATCTGGGTCACGCTCGGCAGCGGATTCCGCTTCGGCGCGCGCTACCTGCTCTCCGAGCTCGCGATGAGCGTGGTCGGCTTCTCGATCGTGCTCTACGCGAACGAGTTCTGGCGCGCGCACACCTCGCTCGGCGTCGGCCTGCTGATCGCCATGATCGCGGTCAACCTGTACGTGCTGTCGCTCGTGCGCCGCATGTTCGACGCCATCGCGCGCGCCGAGGCGGCGAACCTGGCGAAGCGCCGCTTCATCTCGATGGTGAGCCACGAGCTGCGCACCCCGCTGAATGCCATCATCGGCATGGCGGATCTCCTGCGCGACACCCAGCTCAATCGCGAGCAGGCCGACATGCTGCAGACGCTGCGCGGCTCCTCCCGCGTGATGCTCGGATTGATCGAGGACGTGCTCGACTTCTCCAAGATCGAGGCGGGCAAGGTCGTGCTCGAGAAGATCGACTTCGACCTGCACGCCCTCGTCAACAGCACCTGCCGCATCGTCTCGGCGCAGGCCGCGCTCAAGGGCGTGGATTTCGTGGTGTCGATGATGCCGGAGGTGCCGCCCGCGGTGCGCGGCGACCCGCACCACCTGCGCCAGGTGCTGATCAACCTCGCCGGCAACGCGGTGAAGTTCACCGACCGCGGCAGCGTCACGGTGCATGTGTCGGTGCAGGCGGAAAACGAGACGAGCGTGCGGCTCAAATTCTCGATCCGCGACACCGGCATCGGCATCGCCCCCGAGGCGCAGGCGAAGATCTTCGAAAGCTTCACCCAGGCCGACGAGTCCACGACGCGGCGCTTCGGTGGCAGCGGCCTCGGTACTACGATCGCGAAGCAGCTGGTGCAGCTCATGGGCGGGCGCATCGGGCTCGAGAGCGCGATCGGCCTCGGCAGCACGTTCTGGGCCGAGATCGACCTGGAGAAGCAGCCCGAGCAGGCCGGCACGGCGGCCGGCGACCTCGCCGGGGCGCGCGTCCTGCTCGTCGGCTTCCCGCCGCGCGAGCGCGCCGCGCTCGAGGGCGCGCTCACGGGCTGGGGCGCGCTGCCCACCGCCGCGGCGAACGTGGAGGAAGGCGTGGCGCGGCTTGTCGCCGACATCAGCCTCGCGAAGCCCTACCACAGCGCGCTGCTCTACGCTTCGGGCGAGGACCTGCAGCTCGCGCAGCGCTTCCGCCGCTCGGCGCCCAACCCCGCGCCGCCCACGATTCTCGCCGTGCCGCGCGAGGCGGATGTGCGGCGCTTCGAAGTCCTGTCGTCGGGATTCGCTTCGGTGCTCGAGCTGCCTTTCGACAAGCGGCGCCTCTTCAACGTGCTCCATTCCGTCGCCGCAGGCGAGGAGGTGCACGAGGGCGTGGTGCGGCTGCAGGACTATGCGCGCCGCAGCGCCGCCGCCAAGGTGCGCGTGCTGGTGGCTGACGACAACCCGACCAATCGCGAGGTCATCGGCAGGATCCTGGAGCGCAGCGGGCACACCATCACGCTGGTGAACGACGGCGAGCAGACTCTGGACGCCCTCGAGCGCGAGGCCTACGACATCTTGATCCTCGACCGCAATATGCCGGGCATGAGCGGCATCGAAGCGCTGCAGGCTATCCGGCTGATGACGCGCGCGCGCAGCCGGCTGCCGGTGATCATGCTTTCGGCCGACGTAACGCCGGAGGCGAAACGCGAAGCGCTCGAGGCGGGCGCCGACACCTTCCTGCCGAAGCCGATCGGGGCGGTGCGGCTGCTCGACGAGATCCAGCGCCTCGCCCCGAAGCCGGACGCCGGGCGCAAGGACGCGCCGGCTGTGGCGGCGCCGCGCGAAGCCGCAGCGAGCGCCCCGGCGGTGGTCAACGCCGAGACGCTGAGTCACCTTGAGGAGCTCGGCTCCTCGCTCGCCTTCGTCGAGCGCCTGATCACGGTCTTCGTGTCCGATTCGAGCGGCATCCTGGAGCGCATCGAGAAGGTCCTCGCCGGGCGCGACTTCCACGAGTTCCGCTCGCTGGTGCACGCGATGAAGGGATCCTCGGCGAGCATGGGCACCGATCGGCTCACGCGCGCCTGCGCCAGCCTCGGCAAGCTCTCGGACGCGGAGCTGCGGCTGCAGGCGCCGGCGCTGCTGCGCATGCTGAGCGAGGAGGTCGCCGCGGCGCGGGCCGAGCTCGAAAACTACCTCGTACAAAAGCGCAAGCAGGCCAGCTAGACGCTCGTCCGCGGGTGCTTTCCCCCAGGTATCATGACGCTCGGGAAGCGAGGTGAACAAGCGATTTGAGCCCCAGCCCGTCGCCGAGCTGGCGGAAGCCGCGCAGGTGCAGGTGCGCGCGCTCGACGGTTACGAGCTGGGTGCCTATTTCTGTCCGGCGCCGCCGGCTGCGGAACCGCAGCGCGCCGCGGTCGTGCACTGTGGCGCGGGCATTCCGGCGGCCCGCTACCGCCGGTTCGCCGGCTTCCTGGCCGCTTCGGGCATTCCTACGCTGGTGTACGACTACCGGGGCATTGGCCTGTCGCGGCCAAGGGCGCTGCGCGGCTTCCGTGCCGCCATCGAGGACTGGGCGGAGTACGACTGCGGCGGCGCGCTTGCCTGGATGCGCGAGCGCTTTCCCGAGGCCGATCTGGTGGGGATCGCGCATTCCATCGGTGCGCTCCTCGTCGGCGGGGCAGCGAACTCCGGCGAGCAGGACCGGCTGGTGCTGGTTGGCGGGCACACGGGCTACTTCGGCGACTATCACCCCCGCTACCGCTTGCCGATGACCGCCTTGTGGCACGGGTTGATGCCGGCGATCACCCTGATGCTCGGCTACTTTCCGGCGCGCCGGCTCGGCCTCGGCGAGGACATCCCGGGGAAGATCGCGCTGCAATGGGCATCGCGCCGCTCGCCGGACCTGCGTCCAAGCGGCATCGGGCCGGGCTACGCGCGCGTGCAGACACTGCTCGACCGCTGCGCCGCGCTGCAGCGCCCGGCACTGATCGTATCCATAAGCGACGATGCTTTTGCTACTGAGGGAGGAGTGAAGCGCCTGCTGTCGTACTACCCGCGCCTGTTCCCGCTCGAGCGCGTCATGTACACGCCGGCCGATGCGGGGACCCGCCGCATCGGCCACTTCGGTCTGTTCGGGCGCCGTGCCGGCGCAGCGCTGTGGCCGCGCTTGCTGGCGCAGCTGGAGCCGAGCCCGAACTAGCGCCGGTCAGATCAAGGCTGCGATCGGCAGGTGGATGCCGACTGCGGCGAGCGGCTGGGCAAGGGGTAGCTCGACCACATTGCCGCCCCCGGCCGGGCGCGCTTCGCTGCGCCGCATCTGCGCACGGACCAGGCGATCCATCATCTTCAGATCGCGCTCGCCCAGGCGCATGGCCGCGTCGACCCACAGGCCGACGATGCCATCGAGCTCTTCGCGCTTGATCGGGTGAATGAACTGGCGCGCGCGGTGCACGGCCTGCAGCCCGTTGCGCCGCTTGGCATTCTTGGCGATCCAGCTGCGCACGGTGGTCTCGCCCTGGCCGTCGGTCGCCAGGACGTCGACCACGCCCATCTTGTGCAACTCGGCTGCGGAGTAGATCTTGCCCGAGAGGATCAGCTCTTCTGCGGCGCGGATGCCAATGCGCCGGGCGAGCAGGCTGCAGGCTCCCATTCCGGGAAACAGGTTGAACAGGATCTCCGGCAGGCCCATCTGCGCGCTTTCCTCGGCGACGATCACGTCGGAGGCAAGCGCGCACTCGAAGCCGCCGCCGAGCGCGTCGCCCTGCACCAGGACGATCTTGGTGAGCGTCGGGCTGAAGAACGCCTGCGTACGCGGATAGACGTTGTCGATGCAGAGCTTGGCGTAGTTCGCGAGCGCGTCGCGGTCGCCCGCTTTGATGAGCATCGAGAACAGCGCGAGGTCGCCGCCCACGTTGAAGATGCCAGGCGTACGCGAGGCGGTGACGTAGTAGTTCACCTCGTGCAGCATGCCTTCGACTTCGACTTTGCCGCCGTTGCGCACGAGCTGCTGGTCGTGCTCGAGGATGTCCTTCAGCAGTCCCAGGCTGTAGCAGGGCACGCCGTCCTTCGGGTTGAAATAGCCCCAGACAGTGCTGGTGGCCGGCTCGAACTCCGTCTCGTACTGCGAATTGGCCTTGCCGTAGGGCAGGCACAGTCCCATCGCGTCTCGCATGTTGCTCATTGCTCTTTTCCTTCCCCAAGAAGTTGCCCCCCGGGTCGGGGGCTTACCGGGAGCTCCGCGCGTCGCCCCGGGGCGACTTAACTCGCTCCTCGAGAACGATTTAACGCTCCGCCGTCAAGCCGGCGCAATCAGGGTTTCCCTTAGAAACCGCCTTGTTGCAACGCTTCGGTCTCGGGTACATTCGGCGGGGGGATCCGAGGGGCCAATGTACGCGATCGTCTATAGAGCTGATGGGTATCCGGTCTGCCGGCAGGTACCCGGAGTCACCCCTAACCCCGTGGTGACCTGGAACACCGAGGCTGCAGCCAGGGCATTCATATCGGCCAAAGGCGGCGAGGCCGATTTCCAGCCCTTGGAGTTGACCGACGACGCCATGGATCGCCTGGCGAAGACCATGGGCTGCGCGGTGCAGGCGATGACCTTCGAGCCCTATCCGTCCTAGGGCAGCCCGACTAGGGTTCTTCCTTAGAACCGCAGGCTTAGAACTCCAGGTTGTCGATCAGGCGCGTCTCGCCGAGCCGCGCCGCCCCCAGGACCACCCGCTCCCGGTCCCCCGCCGCCGGCGGCGCAAGGTCCCGGCGCCGGCGCACCTCGACGTAGTCGGGCTTCCAGCCAGCCGTCAGAAGCCGGTTCACTGCCTGGTCCGCGGACAACACGCCCGACGCCACTTCCTTGAGAAGCGCATGGAGCCGGGGCGCTTCGGCGCGCTCCGCGGCCGAGAGGTAGGCGTTGCGCGAGCTCATGGCCAGACCATCGGCTTCGCGCACCGTTTCGCCCTCGATGATCTCGATGGGCAGGTTGAGCTGGCGCGCGAGCGCGCGCACCACGATGAGCTGCTGGTAGTCCTTCTTGCCGAACACGGCAGCCAGAGGCTGCACGCAGTTGAAGAGCTTGAGCACCACGGTCGCCACGCCCTCGAAGAACCCCGGCCGGAACCGCCCCTCGAGCTCGTCGCCGAGCGCTCCGGGCCGTACGCGGACGGTCTGGCTTTCGGGATAGAGCAGCCCCTCGTCGGGCGCGAAGACGAACTCGACCCCCTCCCGCTCGAGCAGCGCGCAATCGCGCTCAAAGGTGCGCGGATAGCGATCGAAGTCCTCGGTGGGCTGGAACTGGAGCCGATTGACGAAGATGCTCACCGCCACCGCCGAGGCGTGGCGCCTCGCCAGGCGAACCAGCGACAGGTGCCCCTCGTGCAAGTTTCCCATCGTGGGCACGAAGCCGAGGTCCCGGGGGAGCGCACGCCGCAGCGTCGCGATGTCGCGCAGGACCTGCATCAGCCGAGGTTGAAGAACTCGCGCCGGCTGCGCATCGCGCGCAGCCGCGACACCAGGAGCTCGAAGTCCGGGTCGCGCTCGACGAAGTTCAGGTTCTCCGAGTTGACGATGAGAAGCGGCGAGGCGTCGTAATGATAGAAATAGCGCGCATAGCCTTCGGCGAGGCGCGCGAGGTAGTCCTCGCTGATCTCGCGCTCATAGCGCGCTGCGCGCCGGCGCACGCGCTCGATCAGCACCGCGGGCTGCGCCTGCAGGTAGATCACGAGGTCCGGGGTCGCCGCGCGCAGCCGCAGCACGGCATAGATCTTCTCGTAAAGCGCAAGCTCGTCGGCCGAGAGCGTCAGGCGTGCGAAGAGCGGGTCCTTGTCGAGCAGGAAATCCGCCACCACGGCGCGGGCGAACATGTCGGGCTGCGCCAGCGGCTCCAGCATGCGCGCGCGCTGGAAGAGGAAAAAGAGCTGCGTCGGCAGGGCGTAGCGCGGCATGTCGTCGTAGAAGCGCGCGAGAAAAGGATTCTCCTCGGGCTGCTCGAGCACCAGGTCGGCGCCCAGGCGCGACGCGAGCCGGCGGGCGAGGCTCGTCTTGCCGGCGCCGATGGGCCCTTCGACCACGAGATGCCTGAATTTATCCACGGAAAATGAACTACACCGCCCCGACGATGCAAAGCGCCGTTCGCATTTCAGTCGATCCTTTCGACTTCTTGCCCGGCGCACGCATCGAGGCTGGTCTCGAAGCGATCTTTCAGGTGCGGCGAAATCTCGATCAAAGGCTTCAGCACGAACGCCCGCTCGCGCATGCGCGGATGCGGAATGGTGAGCGCAGGAAGCGAAAGCACCGCATCCCCGTATAAGAGCACGTCGAGGTCCAGTGTGCGCGGCGCGTTGGGAAAGCTGCGCTTGCGGCCATGGCGCGCTTCGATTTCCTGCAGCTCGGCGAGCAGGCGCTCGGCAGGCAGAGCCGTTTCGAGCTGCGCGACGGCGTTTACGAAGTCAGGCTGTGCGGCGTACCCCAGCGGGGCGCTGCGGTAAAGCGAGGACTTCATCACCACGCGGGTGTGCGGCAGCCGGTCGAGCTCCTCGAGGGCGTGCAGGACCTGGGCGCGCGGGTCGGCGAGGTTCGATCCGATCCCGACGTATGCGATCGTCACGCAGCCTTGGGCGCGGGAGCGGCGGCTGCGGGGCGCTTCTTGCGCCTGCGCCGCCTGCGCTTTTTCGGCCCGGTCTCCGGGAGCAACATCGCCTTGCGCGCGTCGGCATCGGCGGCCTGGAAGCCGCGCCACCAGGTTTCGAGCTCCGCGGGCACTTCGCCGCTCGCTGCGCGCAGCGCGAGAAAGTCGTACGCCATGCGAAAGCGCGGCGCCTCGAGCAGCCGGTAGGCGCGGTTGCCAGAGCGATTCTCGAAGCGCGGCTGCATCGCCCATACCTCGCGCATGGTGGCGGTGAGGCGGCGCGTGATCGCGAGCTTCGCGCACTGGGTATCGAGCACCTCGTCCATCGCGGTCTCGAGCGCCGGGATCGGGCGCTCGCCGCGCGCCTTCCAGGCGGCGAGCACCTCGTGCCACAGCAGCGCGGCGAACAGGAACGCGGGCGACACCGGACGGCCAGCGAGCACGCGCTCGTCGGTCTGGGCCAGGGCGAGGGTGACGAAGCGCTCGCCGAGCGGCTGCTCGAGGATCACGTCGAGGAGCGGCAGCAGCCCCTTGTGCAGGCCGACCTCGCGCAGTTGGCGCAGGCAGGCGCTCGCGTGCCCGGACAGGAGCAGCTTCAGCATCTCGTCGAACAGGCGTGCCGGCGGCACGCGCTCCATCAGCGGCGCCAGCCTGCGGACCGGCTCGCGCGTCGCCGGGTCGAGCGTGAGGCCGAGCTTCGCGGCGAGGCGCACCGCGCGCAGCATGCGCACCGGGTCCTCGCGGTAGCGCGTCTCGGGGTCGCCTATGACGCGCAGCACGCGTTTCTTAAGGTCGGCAAGACCGCCGTGAAAATCGACCACTTCCTCGGTCGCCGGGTCGTAGTAGAGGGCATTCACGGTGAAGTCGCGCCGCAGGGCGTCGCCTTCCTGAGTGCCGTAGACGTTGTCGCGCAGCACGCGCCCGTGCTCGTCCTTCTCCGAGGTGTCGCCCTCGGCGGAGCGGAACGTGGACACCTCGACCGTCTCCTGGCCCATGACGACGTGCACTAGGCGGAAGCGCCGGCCAATGATCAGCGCCCGGCGAAAGAGCGGCTTCACCTGCTCGGGGCGCGCATCGGTGGCGACGTCGAAGTCGACCGGCGCGATGCCGAGAAGCAGGTCGCGCACGGCGCCGCCCACGACGTAGGCGGAAAAGCCGGCCTCGCGCAGCACCGCGCAGATCCGGGCGGCGGCGGGGCTCAGTCGCTCGCGCGCGATACCGTGTTTGGCGTGCGGTACCCGCAGCGGCGCTGCATCGGAGGGCAATCCGAGCACCCGCCGGATGAACCTCTTGATCATCGGGGGCCGGATTCTACCGGAGCGATTAGAGGGAAGAGATGCCCGGCGAAGACATGCGCAGGGAGATTCGCTCCCAGCCGCG
>DATADT010000350.1:0-4626 GCA_036258355.1 Burkholderiales bacterium | reverse complement strand
GCGCTCCTGGATCTTGCCGACCAGCTGGTCGCGGTTGCCTGCCATCTGGTCGAATTCGTCGTCGGTCAGCTTGCCCCACTTCTCCTTGAGCTTGCCGGTCATTTGCTTCCAGTTTCCTTGAATGCGATCCCAATTCACTTGGTTTTCTCCTTTAACAAAAGCGCTTCGGTTAGTCCTCCTTGCGTAAAAGCAAGAGCTATGCCGCAAGCTGCGCGACGGTCGCGAGGAGCGCCACGGGCTCCACCGGTTTCGCGAGCTGCGCGTCGTATCCCGACGCGGCCGCGGCCGCGCCGTCTTCGGTGAGCGCGGCGGCGCGCAGGCATCCGCCGCGCTCCGCCGGCAGCGAGCGCAGCGTGCGGATGAACGACTCGTTCGACTCGGCGAGGAGCACGTCGGGCCGCCACGAGTTGACCGTAGCGAGGGCCTCGTCCGCGTTCGCCGCGGCGCGCACATCGGCGCCCGCGACTTCGAGCGGCTTGACGAGCTCGTTGTGCCCGACCACGAGCACGCGAATCCCGGAAAGCAGCGGCCGCTCGCGCGGCGGCACTCCGGGCACCTGCGCGAGCTCGAGCAGCGTGGCGATGATCCGGCTCTGCGTGCGCGCGTTGCGCTCGATCGCCTCGAGCGCGGCGCCGTGCGGCATCTGGGTGCGCAGGTGCGCGGCCCATGTCGCGATCGCGCGCGAAGGCAGGTATAGCTCCTGCAGCACCGAGACCATGAGCCCGTGGCGCAGCCGGCTCGCCTCCTCGGTCGCGATGCGAAGGCGCCGCTCGCGCTCGAGCGCCCGCGCAACGCTCTGCTGCTCGCGCTTGCGTTTGTCGATGTCCACGCACACGGCGCCGAATCCGACGAAGAGGTCCCCGGCGGAGCAGCGCGGCGCCGCCCGCTCCAGGATCCAGCGATATTCGCCGTCGCGCCGGCGCAGGCGGTATTCGATCTCGAACGGCTCGCGCCGGTCGAACGCGGCCACGCAGGTGTCGAGCCAGCGCGCGAGGTCCTCCGGGTGAAGACAGCGCGACCACCCCTGCCCCATCGCCTGCTCCATCGTGTAACCCGTGTACTCGCGCCATTCCCGGTTGACGTGTTCACACGACATGTCCGGGCGCGCGCGCCACGTCATAAGGGGGAGGGTGTCGTCGGGCTGCATGCCGTTCGGATGAGGCTGGAAGGGACCGAGCAGGAGCCGTGCCCGTAACGGTTTCACTACGAAAGCCACGGTCGCGCGACACGTAGTTCTTACAGGCCGTGCCCGAACGTTACATATGTCGACGAACTTCGCGCGCCGCGCGCTCGGCATGGACTTTGCTGCGTCTCCCCGTGCTGCAACCACTTTTATCGAAGGAGCCGTCATGCTGAGTTGGGCGCTTGCGTTTTTCATCATCGCAATCATCGCGGCGGTCTTCGGCTTCACCGGCATCGCAGCCGGAGCGGCCGAGATTGCCAAGATCCTGTTCGTCGTGTTCGTGGTCCTTTTCCTCGTCTCGCTGGTGGCGGGACTGCTGAGAAGGCCTTAGAAACCCAAGCCAAAGGAGATACGTACCATGAAGCTCAAACTGACCGCTGTCGCGCTAAGCCTTGCTTTCGGCCTGGCGAGCGCCGTGCAGGCGCAAACTCCGCAGCCCCCGGCCAAGGGAGATTCTGCGGCTCCGCGCGCCGAGAAGTCCGAGCGCAAGGCGAGGGACGCCGCGGAAGAGCGCATCGAGCAGGAGTACAAGGCCGCGCGCGAGAAGTGCAACAGCATGGAAGGCAACGCCAAGGACATCTGCATGGCCGAAGCGAAGGGCAAGCAGAAGGTGGCGAAGGCCGAGCTCGAGACGAAGGACGCGAAGGACCCCGCCAGGGCGCAGCGCAAGGTCGCGGAAGCCAAGGCCGACGCCGCCTACGAGGTCGCGAAGGAGAAGTGCGACGACCAGAAAGGCGAAGCGAAGGACGCGTGCATCAAGCAGGCGCGCGTGGAGCGCGACCGCGCCAAGGGCAAGGCGGAGAAGACCGCCGAAGCGAAGCAGGAAAAGCAGCGCGCGGCGAGCGGCGGCACCGCACCCGAGAAGCAAAAGTAACGACGACCGGAGCGTTCCTCCTCGAAGGAGGAGACATGCCCCGGGAGGAACACGCCGGCCGGCAGCCAATGGCGCGCGGGTTGTGGAAAGGAGCGATCAGCTTTGGGCTGGTCAACGTCCCGGTCGAGCTGCATTCGGCGAAGAGGCGCGCGACCGAGCTCAACATGACGATGCTCGACAAGCGCGATCTCGCCCCGGTCGGCTACAGGCGGGTCAACAAGTCGACCGGCAAGGAAGTGCCCTGGGACGACGTCGTCAAGGGCTACGAATACGAGGACGACAAGTACGTCGTGCTCTCGGACGAGGACTTCCGCCGCGCCAATCCGGAGGCGGCGAAGACGGTCGACATCCACGCTTTCGTGGATCTCGCGGACATCGCGCCGCAGCACTTCGAGACGCCCTACTACCTCGTGCCGGGCAAGCGCGGCGAAAAGGCGTATGCGCTGCTTCGCGACACGCTGAAGAAGGCCGGCAAGGCCGGGGTTGCGAGCGTGGTGATCCGCACCAAGCAGTACCTGGCGGCGCTGGTGGCGCAGGACGAGCTTCTGGTGCTCAACACCCTGCGCTACCACGACGAGCTGAAGGATCCCTCCGAGCTGAAAGTGCCGGAGGCCAAGGTCTCGGCGAAAGAGCTCGACATGGCGATGCGCCTGGTCGAGGACATGGCCGACGAGTGGAAGCCCGAGCGCTACCGCGACACCTTCCGCGACGACCTCCTGAAGAGGATCGAGGAGAAGGTGAAGGCCGGCCAGACCGAGGAGATTACCGAGCCCGAGAAGGAAGATAAAGCCGAGAAGCGCGCGGAGGTGATCGACCTGATGGATCTATTGAAGAAGAGCATCGAGAGGAAGCCCGCGAAACGCGCCGCCCGGAAGCGGCGCGCGGCATGAAAGGAACGACATGGCGACCTGCGAAGTCTGCGGCAACAGCTACGACAAGGCGTTCTCGGTGAGGATGCCGGACGGGGCCGCGCACACCTTCGACAGCTTCGAGTGCGCGATCGCGAAGCTCGCGCCGAGCTGCGCGCACTGCAACTGCCGCGTCATCGGCCACGGCGTCGAGCGCGAGGGAAAGATCTTCTGCTGCGAGCACTGCGCGCATGCCTAAGCGGCAGATCCGCTACGCGGTGGTCGGGCTCGGGCATATCGCCCAGGTGGCGGTGCTGCCGGCGTTCGCCAACGCACGGCGCAACTCCACGCTCTCGGCGCTCGTGTCCGGCGACGCAGTCAAGCTCGAGCAGCTGTCTCAAAAGTACGGCGTCAAGCGGACCTTCGCCTATGAGGAATACGAGGCCTGCCTGAAGAACGTGGACGCGGTGTACATCGCGCTGCCCAACCACTTGCACTGCGGCTACGCGGTGCGCGCGGCGCGCGCCGGCGTACACGTGCTGGTCGAGAAGCCGATGGCGGTCACCGGAGAGGAGTGCGAGCGCATGATCGGCGCGGCGCGCGAGGCCGGCGTGAAGCTCATGGTGGCCTACCGTCTGCACTTCGAGCGCGCCAACCTGGAAGCGGGCGAGATCGCGCGCTCGGGCCGCATCGGCGAGCCGCGCCTGTTCAGCTCCACGTTCTGCACTCCGGTCGTGCCGGGCAACATCCGCGCGCGCCGCGAAACCGGCGGCGGCGTGCTCTACGACATCGGCATCTACTCCATCAACGCCGCGCGCTCGCTCTTCCGCGACGAGCCGCTGGAGGTGCGCGCGATGACGGCGGGCCGGGTCGACGAGGTCGAGGAGTCGACGTCCGCGGTGCTGCGCTTCCCGAACGACCGCATCGCCGCCTTCACCGCGTCGTTCGGCACCGAGAAGGTGTCCGAATACCGCCTCGCCGGCGCCAAGGGCGACCTCGCCGTCGAGCCGGCGTACGAGTACGCCAAGCCGCTCAAGCACCGCCTCACGCTCGGGGGCGAGACGCGCGAGCGCCGCTTCGCCAAGCGCGACCAGTTCGCGCCCGAGCTGCTCTATTTTTCGGATTGCATTCTGCAGAACGGCACGCCCGAGCCCGGCGGCGACGAGGGCCTCGCCGACGTGCGCGTGATCCGCGCCCTCTACCGCTCCGCCGAGACCGGCCGGCCGGTGGCGCTCGAGCCCTTCGCCAAGCGCTCGCGCCCGAGCCTGGAGCAGGAGATCCGCCGCCCGCCGGTGGACAAGCCCGAGGTGATCCACGCAGCCGCGCCCTCCGGCGCGAGCTGATGCCAGATTTTCAACCCGAAAGGAGCAATCCCATGAAAAGCCTCATTGCCGTTGCAGTCGCCGCGGCGTTCGCCATCCCGGCCTACGCGCAGCAGAGCACCCCCCTGCCGAACTCGCAGGAGCGCGCGCAGAACCGCGAGGCGGTGCGCGACAAGGCCGACAAGGCCGAGGACAAGCTGCCGAGCGCGAACGAGCGCGCCGAGAACCGCGAGAAGCTGAACGAGAAGCTGCCGACCGCGGAAGAGCGCGCGAAGAACCGCGAGAGCGTGAGCCGCGGCACCTCGAACGCCGCCCTCACCACCAAGGTGAAGACCGCGCTCGCCTCGGACGTCGGCATGCGCACCATGACCAGCATCGACGTCGACTCCAACCAGGGCG
>DATADT010000349.1:0-7526 GCA_036258355.1 Burkholderiales bacterium | reverse complement strand
TCGCGCTCGCGCTCGGTACGGAAGATCTTCATCCATCCCGTGCGCCGGAATAGCTCGCCGGCGCCGGCCTCGGCGGCGAGTGCTTCGTGCTCGGCGAGGCAGTGCTCGATCAGCTTTGCATACAGGTGCGCGATGGCGCGGTGCCGCGCGGGCCGCGAATGCTTCCAGTACAGCCAGAGGAACGGCGCGATGCGCGGGATCGCCGAGGGATGGTAGTAGGCGTCGATCGTGCGGTTGAAGCTGTAGCGCAGGAGCGCGCCGAAGTCGTGCGGGAAGCCGTAGGGATACACGCCCTCGCGCTGCACGAGCCCGGCGTTGCCGAAAGACGTTTCCTCGGCCACGCCGCGCCGGTCGACGAGCACGGTAGCGCGGCCGCGCTTCTGCAGGTGGAGCGCGACGCAGACGCCGATGATGCCGGCGCCGAGGACGAGCGCGTCAGCTGAAGAGTTTCTCTGCAGGGAAATACGACGCCTTCACCGCGGCGGCGACTTCGTGGTGGGTCACCTGGCCGCGCGCGACGTTGAGCCCGTTCCTGAGGTGCGGATCGTCGGCCAGCGCGCGCTTCCAGCCCTTGTCGGCGAGCGAGAAGACGAAAGGCAGCGTGGCGTTGTTGAGCGCGTAGGTCGAAGTGCGCGGCACCGCGCCGGGCATGTTCGCGACGCAGTAATGGACCACACCGTCGACTATGTAAGTCGGGTCGGCGTGCGTCGTCGGGCGCGAGGTCTCGAAGCAGCCGCCCTGGTCGATGGCGATGTCCACCACCACCGCGCCCTGCTTCATATCCTTCACCATTTGGCGGCTGACGAGCTTCGGTGCGGCGGCGCCGGGAACGAGCACCGCCCCGATGACAAGGTCGGCCGAAAGCACGTGGTTCTCGACCGTGTCGCGGCTCGAATGCACCGTCACGACGCGCGCGCCAAACTCTCTTTCGATATTCCTGAGAGCCTCCACGGAGCGGTCGAGCGCGTAAACCCGCGCACCGGTGCCGACCGCGATGCGGATCGCGTTCGTGCCGGCGACGCCCGCGCCGAGCACCGTCACCTTCGCCGGCGGTACTCCCGGAACGCCGCCCAGCAGAATTCCCATGCCGCCGCGCTCCTTCTCCAGGCAGCTCGCGCCGACCTGGACCGACATGCGTCCGGCGACCTCCGACATCGGCGCGAGGAGCGGCAATCCGCCGCGCGGGCTCGTAACCGTTTCGTAGGCGATGCAGATCGCACCGCTTCGCAGCAGGTCCTCCGTCTGCTCCGGGTCGGGCGCGAGGTGCAGGTAGGTGAAGAGCACCTGCCGCTCGTTCAGCCTGGCGCGCTCCTCGCGCTGCGGCTCCTTCACCTTGACGATCAGCTCCGCCTCCCACGGGTCGCCGATGCGTGCGCCCGCCTTCTCATAGACGGCATCGGCGGCGCCGATTCCCGTGCCGGCGCCTTTTTCCACGATCACCTGATGACGATGGGAAAAAATCAGCTCGCGCACCGAGGTCGGCGTGAGCCCGACGCGGTACTCGTGCGTCTTGATTTCCCGTGGGACGCCGACGATCACACGCGCTTCACCTTGCCGAGCGCCTCGGGGATCGAGGTCTGCTCGCCGAGCTCGATCTTGGCGATCTGGTTGCGGTGCACTTCGTCCGGGCCGTCGGCAAAGCGCAAGGTGCGCGCGTGCGCATACGCTTCGGCGAGGCCAAAGTCCTCCGTCACGCCGCCACCGCCGTGCACCTGCATCGCCCAGTCGATCACCTGGCAGGCGACGTTGGGCGCGAACACCTTGATCATCGCGATCTCCTTCTTCGCCGCCTTGTTCCCCGCCGTGTCCATCTTCCACGCTGCGTTCAGCACCATGTAGCGCGCGGCATCGATCAGGATGCGCGCCTCGGCGATGCGCTCGCGCGTGACGCCCTGGTCGGCGACCGGTCTGCCGAACGCAACGCGCTCGGATGCACGCCTGCACATTTTCCCAAGCGCGCGCTCGGCTTGCCCGATGAGCCGCATGCAGTGATGGATGCGGCCGGGGCCGAGGCGGCCCTGGGCGATCTCGAACCCGCGCCCCTCGCCGAGCAGCACGTTGGAGGCCGGCACGCGGGCGTCCTTCAGCTCGATCTCCATGTGGCCGTGCGGCGCGTCGTCGTAGCCGAACACCGGGAGGTGGCGCAGGATCTTGACGCCCGGCGTGTCGGCGGGCACGAGCACCATCGACTGCTGGCTGTGGCGCGACGGGTTGTCCGGGTCGGTCTTGCCCATCACGATGTAGATCTTGCAGCGCGGGTCGCCGGCGCCGCTCGACCACCACTTCACGCCGTTGATCACGTATTCGTTATTTTGACGAGTAATTCTGGTTTGAATGTTCGTCGCATCCGAGGATGCGACGTTTGGCTCGGTCATCAGGAACGCCGAGCGGATCTTTCCTTCGAGCAGCGGCTCGCACCATTGCCGGATCTGCTCCGGCGTGCCGTACTTCAGCAGCGTCTCCATGTTCCCGGTGTCGGGTGCCGAGCAGTTGAAGACCTCGGGCGCCCAGGTGACGCGCCCCATGATTTCGCAGAGCGGCGCGTACTCGAGGTTGGTGAGCGTCCCGCCGTGCGTCTTCGGCCGCCACAGGTTCCACAGGCCCGCCGCGCGCGCCTTGGGCTTGAGCTGCTCGATGACCGGCACCACCTCCCAGCGCTTTTCGCTTGTGACATGGGCATGCCACTTGTGCTCGTTCGGATAGACATGCTCTGCCATGAAGGCGGCGAGCTTCTGTTGCAGCTCCTGCACCTTGGGCGAGTATTCGAAGTTCATGCTGCCCTCCTCAATATTTTTTCGACCTGCTGCCACCCGAGCTGCGCCATCGGCTTCGCGCGCATGCCGGCGTCGCGCGCGTGCGCGCTCGCCGCGGTGCCGTCCACCACCCGCTTCATGATCCCCTGCAGGATCGCGGCGATGCGAAAAAGGTTGTAGGCCAGATAGAAATCCCAGTACGTGGGGTCGATTTGCGGCTGCCCGGTTCTTTCGCAGTACTTGTTCACATACTGCGCTTCGCTCGGAATTCCGAGCGACGGAAGATCGAGGCCTGCGATGCCGCGGAACTGCCCGGGCGGGATGTGCCAGCTCATGCAGTGGTAGGCGAAGTCGGCGAGCGGATCGCCCAGGGTCGAGAGCTCCCAGTCGAGCACCGCGAGGATGCGCGGCTCGCGCGGATGAAAGATCGCGTTGTCGAGCCGATAGTCGCCGTGCACGACGGTGGTCGCCGCGCTCGGCGGGATGTTCTTCGGCAGCCAGGCGATCAGGTTGTCCATCGCCTCGATGCGCTCGGTCTCGGAAGCCTGATACTGCTTGGTCCAGCGCGCGATCTGGCGCTCGATGTAGTTTCCGGGCTTGCCGAAATCCTGCAACCCTATCTTCTTGTAGTCGATGCTGTGCAGCAGTGCGATGACGCGGTTCAGCTCGTCCCAGATCGCGGCGCGCTCGGCCTTCGTCATCCCGGGCAGCGACTGGTCCCACAGCACCCGGCCTTCGACATAGTCCATGACGTAGAACGCCGTGCCGATCACCGACTCCTCTTCGCACAGTACGAAAGGCTTCGCCACCGGAAAACCGGTCGGGTGCAATGCCTTGATGACCCGGTATTCGCGGTCGACCGCGTGTGCCGAGGGCAGCAATTTGCCCGGAGGCTTTCGCCTCAGCACGAAACCGCGGCCGTCGGCCGCAGTTAACTTATAGGTCGGATTGGACTGGCCGCCCTTGAACTGCTCTACCGCAGCTATTTTGAAGCCCAGGAAATTTTCGAGCCGCGCAACATCGACCCTGTGGCGTTCCTCGACGGGCTTGGTGCCGATGAACTGCTCGAACATGCCGGCAACAGCTTACCTCAGGACTTGTGCTTTGGACCGATGCGCAGCCAGAAGGTCACCGGCCCCTCGTTTACGAGGCTCACCTGCATGTCGGCGCCGAAGCGCCCGGTCTGAACGCGCGGCGAGGAGTCCGCGAGCTTCTCGACGAAGCGGCTGAAGAGCCGCTCGGCTTGCGCAGGCGTCGCTGCGCTCGAGAAGCTCGGGCGCAGGCCGCTCGTCGTGTCGGCGGCAAGGGTGAACTGCGGCACGGCGAGGATCTCGCCCCTCACATCCTTGAGCGACAGGTTCATCTTGCCCGCGGCGTCGGCGAAGATCCGGTACGCTGCGACGCGCTCGGCGAGCGCGATCGCTTCGGCGTCCGTGTCGCCGCGCTCCACGCCGACGAGCGCAACAATGCCTGCGCCGATCACGCCCAACGGCTCGCCGGCGACCCTCACGCTCGCCTCGGAGACGCGCTGAATCAGCGCGATCAAGCGACGATGTCGGGGATCAGGCGCGCGCGCAGGCGCTGGATCTGGTCCTTGAGGAGAAGCTTGCGTTTCTTCAGGCGGCGAAGCTGGAGCTGGTCCTGCGTCGGGTCGCAAACGAGGCGGCCGATGACGTCGTCGAGATCGTGGTGCTCGATTTCGAGCGCCAGCAGGCGCTGGCGGATCTGGGCTTTTTCCTCTTCCGTCGGAGCAGTTTCGGTCACGCCGCAAAAGACATCGTCCCGATGGCGGGCATCCTATCCCTATACTCTCCGGCGCGAAAGCCCTCCCCCTGCGTCGTAGTGACCACGACGCAGCCGGCCAATTCCCTGCTGCCGTCAAGTCCCGACCACCTAGTAAGTCTTTGACGGTCGGAAGTACTCAATGCGGTCGATGGACCGCACCGTCACGTCCCGTACCCGGGATCCCTGCAGCACCTTGAGCGGCACCGCCGTGCCCGCCGAGCCGCGGCTCCATACCTTGCGGTAAAACTCGGCGAGCGTCGTTACCTCCTCGGAGCCCACGGCGAGGATGATGTCGCCGCTCTTCAAGCCCGCGCGCGCCGCCGGCCCGTCGGGCGACACGCGCCCGACAAACAGGCGCCCCCTTACCTCGTCGGCGTTGACTCCCAGCCACGGCCGAGCGGGAGCATCGCGCCGGCCTTTCGCGATCAGGTCATCGAGGATCGGCTTCAGCAGATCGATCGGCACGAACATGTTGCCCGGCGACTGCGTGCCCGGTCCGCCTGCGTCGGGGACGATGAGCGAGCCGACGCCGAGAAGCTCGCCCTTCGCGCTGATGAGCGGTGCGCCCGACCAGTCCATTACCGGCGGGTAGGTGTAGATCGCCGAATCGAGCAGGTACTCCCAGCTTCCCGAGAACGGCCGCCGCGACACCACGTAAACGAGGCTCGGGCTGTCGCGCGCCCCCGCCGTCACCGCCATCGCCGGATCGCGCTCGGCGAGCGCGGTCGAGTCGCCGAGCGGCAGCGGCTTCGCCGGCATGGCGCCGACAATCCTGAGCAAAGCGAAGCCGGAAGCGTGGTCGTATCCAGCCACCGTTGCCGGTAACGTCCGCCCGTCGGCGCCGGTCACCTGCACCGACTCGGCCTCGATCACCAGGTAGCCGATCGTCAGCGCGTAGCCGTTGCGCACCAGCACGCCCGTCCCCTGCCGCTGCACCCCGAGCGTCTCGGCGCTTCGCGCATTCGCCTGGATCTTCGCGCTCACGCCGACCACCGCGTTTAGCGTGTCGTCAGGTTTGTCCTGCGCCCATGCAAGCGCCGCCGAGCAGAAAAAGACGGTAATGAGCGCACGCATGGCAACCTCCTTCGCAATCTCCTCGGCCATGATGCGCCTCTCGAAGCCGGTCGTGCAATTCGCGGGACGAAAACGGCTAATATTTCGCCTACCCCATGTTCCTGACGCTGCTCGGTGGCTCGTTGGCTCTAGGCGCTGGTTTGCTGGCCGCGGCGGGCTACAGCGAGGGAACGCTCGTAGCGGCGAGAACTGCGGCGCTGACCATCGGGTGGCTCTTCCTGCTGGCCACTCTGATTGGCGTGCAGCCCGTGAGGCGCGCGCGGCTCGCCGAACGCTGCGCCACCACCATCGTCTTCTTGTCCGGCGTGGGCGTGCTTTACCTCTCTTACTTCCATTGGAGCGAGCTGCCGGACGTGCCCGTCCAGCTTGCCGTCGCCGATGCCTTGCCCGAGCAGGAAGTGGACATCCAGCTCGTCGCCCCGGAACCGCTCGCGACGAGCGCCGCGTTCGTCAGCCTGCCGCCAGTAGCGCGCGTCGCAACGCGGAAGCCAGCGGCGGAGCCGCGTCTACCCTCGGTGCAGAAGCCATCGCCACCCAAGGAGGAACCGGCGCCCAAGGAAGAACGGGTCGACCCATGTTCTTCGCTAAGCGGTGTCGAAGCGCTGCGGTGCAAGCGCTGCGGCGACAAGCGCGGGCTGTCGTGGGTCGCATGCCAGGAAAGCGCGCGGCTGGAGTATTGTGCAGGCCGGCATGGGGACGATGCGGCCTGCCCGTCGCCCATTCCCGCTGCGTATCCCGGATGAATGCGTCTTCTTAGCTGGAACGTGCAGTGGTGCCGCGGCATGGACGGCCGCGTGGATCCGAAGCGCATCGCGACCGAGGCCAAGCGGCTCGCCGACCCGGACGTGATCTGCCTGCAGGAAGTGGCGCGCAACTTTCCCGAGATGGAAGGCAGCGCGGGCGAAGATCAGGTCCTCGAATTGATGCGAAGCCTGGAAGGTTACGAAGGCTTCTTCGCAGCGGCGGTGGACATTCCAGGAAAAAGAGGGCGGCGGCGCTTCGGCAATGTCGTGCTCACACGGCTGCCGGCGGGGCGGGTGATGCGCCACCCGCTGCCCTGGCCCGCGGCGCCGACGGTGCAGACCATGCCGCGCGCCGCGCTCGAGGTTGTGGTCGAGTCGGGCTTAGGTCCGGTACGCGTGATAACGACGCACCTCGAATACTATTCGGCGCAGCACCGCGGGGCGCAAATAGAACGCCTGAAGGAAATCCATCTGGAAGCATGTGCGCCTCATCTGCACGTCGACGAGCCCGGCAGCTTCGAGTCGTATGGAAGAGGAAAGAGCGCGATCGTCTGCGGCGACTTCAACCTCAAGCCCGATGACCCGCTCCACCGCAAGATGCTCGATTGCGGCTTCGCCGACGCCTGGCAGGCGGTGAATCCCGGCAAAACTCACCAGCACACCTTCAAGCTCTATGAAAAAGACGAGGCGCCGTACTGTTGCGACTACGTGTTCGTCACACCGGACCTGGTGCCGCGGCTGAAATCGATCCGTGTTGACGCCGCCACTCAGGCATCGGATCACCAGCCGGTAATCCTGGAGATCCAGTAATGGAAGTGGAAAGGCTTGCTGAAGCCCTCGGCGCCGAAGTGCGCGGCGTCGATCTCTCGTGGCCGATCGCGCCGGAGTCATTTGCGCGAATCCGCGCCGCTTGGCTCGAGCACATGGTGCTGCGGTTCCGCGACCAGAAGCTCACCGAGCCGCAACTCCTCGCCTTCAGCCTCAATTTCGGCGAGCTGGACTCGCCGGGGCCGAACCCGCTCGGGCGGCCTTTCCTTCCCGATCATCCCGAGATGAACGTCATCTCGAACATCACGGAGGGCGGGGTGCCGATCGGCGGGCTTGGCGATGGCGAAGCGATCTGGCACGCCGACATGACTTACGTCGAGCGCCCGCCGATGGCGGCGATCCT
>DATADT010000348.1:0-2081 GCA_036258355.1 Burkholderiales bacterium | reverse complement strand
CTGCAGCTCGAACACCGCGTGGCAGCTAAGCGCCGGTACGCCGCCTCCTCCCGGCGCCGGAAACGTGCACGTGCACACGAGCTCCGGCTGGGCTACGGCCGTCGGCGTTACGGTCCTTTTTCTCGGCGCCTACGAGGCCGTACAGGGCGGCGTGCCTTACACCAGTGCCGACCGTCGGCCGCCGGAAATGGCGCCCGACCGCCGCGTGAGCGAGCAAGACTGCACAAAGCCACTCGATCTTTCGCTCGGCAACATCCGTTGCAAGTAGCCTCAGGCGCGTAGCGGTCCGGGCTTTCCGCTTTCGACGACGAACGAAGCGAGCGTGCTGCAGGGCGCTTCGCGCCGCTGGACGCTTTCCACCGCGCGCAGGTCGAAGTGCATTCGCGCGGCGCTGATGTCGACGCGGGTGTAGCCGCGAAAGCGGCTGTCGGCGAGGAGGATGTGCGGGTTGTCGGGCAAGTGCTGGTTGAGACGTTCCTGGGGCCAGGCCTGGGAGGTGATGGAGCTGGTGACGAACTCGCTTGCGACAACCGGCGCGGCCGGGTCGTCGAAGTCGAGCTTGAGCTGGCAGGCGTTGAAGGAATGAACGTCGCCGCCGAGAACAATGGGATTGGAAGCTTTCTTCAAATTTTCCAGGAGGCGCCGGCGCGCGGCGGGATACCCGTCCCACCCGTCGGTCCACGCGCGCCGGCCGGGCCCGGGCTTGGTGTCGAATTGCGCCATCGGCGTGGTCTGGGCGACGACGTTCCATGCCGCACGCGATTCCGCGAGCGAGCGCTCCAGCCAGCGCTCCTGGGCGCGGCCGAGCATGGAGCGTCCCGGCGTACCGAGGCGCGGGCATTCCTCGATGTCTACGGTGTTCGAGCCGCCGCGCCGCTGCGGCCGCGGGCACGCCTGCCAGGAGCGGTACTGGCGTGTATCCACGATGTGAAAGCGCGCAAGCGCGCCCCAGTCGAGCTGCGTGTGGATACGCATGCGCGGACCTTCGGGGCGCATGCTGGGCGGCAAGGGCATGTGCTCGAAGTAGGCGCGATAAGCCGCGGCGCGGCGCTCGAGGAAGGCTTCGCGCTCCATGCCGTCCTCTGGACGGTCGTCGGCATAGTCGTTGTCCACCTCGTGATCGTCCCAGGTGGCGATCCAGGGACAGGCCGCGTGCCCCGCCTGCAGGTCGGGGTCGGAGCGGTAGAGCGCGTGGCGCGCGCGGTAGTCCGCGAGCGTGTAGGGCTCGGGGCTCGCGTGGCTACGCACGTGATCCTTGCCCCAGCTCGATTCGTAAATATAGTCGCCAAGGAACGCGACGAGATCGGGCGCGTCGGCGACGAGGTGGCGGTAAGCGCCGTAATAGCCCTGCTCGTATTGCTGGCATGAGGCGAAGGCGAAGCGCAAGCGCGCCACCGTCGCCCCGGCGCGAGGCGCGGTGCGCGTGCGGCCGACCGGGCTTTGCGCATCGCCCGCGCTGAAGCGATACCAGTACCAGCGCTCGGGCTCGAGCCCCTGCACTTCGACGTGCAGCGAATGAGCCCAAAGCGGGTCGGCGGGCATCTCGCCGCCCGCGACTCGATGCTTCAACGACTCGTCGCCGAAAAGTTCCCACCGAACCGGGATCGCGAGCGGCGCGAGCTCGCCCGTGAGCCGCGTCCACAGCACGACGCTTTCCGCGCTCGGATAGCCGGACGCGACGCCGAGAGCGAACGGGTAAGCGCCGAACTTCGGAATGCCGGTCGAAACGCCGAGCGCCCCGAGGCTTTTCAGGAAGCGGCGGCGGTCGAACATCCGAATAGAATAACGGCCCTATGATCCATTTCGTGGTTCACGAGGAAGGCGACGGGGTCGGCGTCGTGGTGGTGGAAGGCGTCAAATCGGGTCAATCGCTCAACGGCTGGATCATGGAGGACGACAAAGACGTGGAGATTACGGCGAAGAGCGACATCCCGATCGGCCACAAGGTCGCCCTGCGCGACTACCAGCCCGGCGACACGGTAATCAAGTACGGCGTCGACATCGGACGAGTCGTGCAGCCGATCCGCAAGGGCGAGCATCTGCATGTGCATAACGTGAAAACGAAGCGTTGGTAGACATGA
>DATADT010000347.1:0-10564 GCA_036258355.1 Burkholderiales bacterium | reverse complement strand
GGCGGCTCTCATATTGGCTGGGGCGATTCTCATGTGGACTCCTCCAGATAGGTCTTGATCATCGACGCGTCCGGCGCCTTCGGGTCGAGCTCCAGGTAGCGCTGGAAGCTCGCCTTCGCCTCCGGTAGCTCTTTGCGCGCGCGATGCACGAGCCCGAGGCTGCGATGGGTCTGCGGCGGCTCGCCGCCGGCCGCGGCCGCCGCTTTGAAATCGGCGAGCGAAAGCTCAAGATCGCCCTCCTTGGCGCGCAAACGATAAACCTCGCCGCGCGCGTACAGGTACTCGCTCTGCAGCACCCCGCGGCCGAGCGCTCGGCTGAGCAGCGCGATGCTCTCTTCGTGCTGCCCGCGCCTCACTTCGTCGGCCAGCCATTCGCGCAAGAAAGGCGCGCTCATCTCCTGCCACGCTCTCTGGTTTGCTTCGCCGCCCGGGTAGGTCTTTGCCAGCTCCCCCAACGTGGACTGGCGTTCTTCGGCACCCGGGTGCGTCGCGAACAGCACGCTTTGCTCCGCTCCGTCAGGCCTGGCCTTGGTTTCCAGGAGCAGATTGCCCCACACCTTGCCCGCCTCGGACACGTCGTATCCGGACTTGTGCATCAGGATCGCACCGATACGGTCGGCGTCGCGCTCATGGTCGCGCGAGTAGGCGAACATGCCGGCCAGCACGCCGAGCTGTCCGAGCGCGCCCAAGACGCCGAAGATTCCGAGAAACTGGCCGAAGGCGGCACGTCCCTTCACGTCGCGCAGCCGCTCCACGCTGTGCCGCGCGAGGTAATGGCCGATCTCGTGCCCCAGCACCGCGGCCAACTGCGCTTCGTTGTCCACCCGCAGCAGGAGGCCGCTCCACACCTGCATCATCCCGTTTGGCGCCATCGAGGCGTTGAAGTAAGGCGTGCGCACCAAGTGGACCCGGATGTCGGGACAATGACCGGCGCCGAGCCGGCAGGCGATGTCCTGCACGTAGCTGCGAAGCTTCGGGTCGCGCAGGTTGAACGGACTGCGGCGCAGCCGGGTCTCCTCCCGGTCCATGATGGCCCATAGCCCGCCTTCGTCGCTCGCCACGTCCGGACGGGTGAAGCGCGGCGGAAACTCCCAATCCTGCGCGCGCGCAAGCCCGGACAGAAGCGCCGCGCCGCAGGCGCAGCCCGCACCCAGGAACGCGCGTCTTCTCACCTCGGGACCGGAAAGTTCTTGAGGAGCGTATCGATCGTCTCGGCCGCCTTTTCAGCTTCTCGGAGATCCCCGGACGCGCGCTGCAGCTGGTTGAACCAGAGTACACGGCCCGTCTCGAGCTCGACGAGCGACGCATACCCGGTCTGCGCACCGCCGCTGACGCCGACGCCCAGGACCGCGAGCGCGATCATCGTCGCGATGCGCTCGCCGCTCGCATAGCTGTCGCGCACCCAGGTAAAGAGCGCATACTCGGCACCGGTCGCCTTCTTGATCGTGCGCGTCGCTTCGCCGAGCGACCAGTCGAGCTTGCCTTCCTTGGTGGGCAGGTTGAGGAACCCCGGCCCGAAGTGATGCATCGAGATCGCGCGCGCGATCGCTCCGTGCAACGCATTGATGTCCGCGAACTCGTCGGCGTCCGTCTCCGATACTTCCACCACCTCGAGCTTGAGCGCGTTCTTCTTCTTTTCGATGAGGGCGTTCTTGAAGTGGCGCGATGCCGCTTCGGTCCAGTCAGCCTTGGGCTCGAGCACGCCGCCCGCGCTGATGGAAAAAAGCTCGATGTCGGTCGGCATGATCGCCACCTTCGACCCGAGCGCGAGCGCGGCGAAGCCGGGAGCCAGGTTCTTCGATTGGGCGGACGCGTGACCCGCAAGGGCGAGCAGCAAGAACAGCAACGGTCCGCCGATTGCCGCACGAAGCCTCATGCATCCCCCTCCTGGATGAGTCTCCTAGCTTGTCTTCAGGTAGCTTACCTCCAAGCAGACGTTCAGCACCGCTTGGCGCCTTTCCTCCTTGACAATTCTTAGCGCTCGCTCGAGCGCGGGCATGAGTTCCTTCGGCTGGCTCACTCGCTCGCCGTGGCCGCCGCTCGCCTGCACGACGTGCTCGAAGCGCGGCGAGGGCTCGAGCGTGGCGAACGGAGGCTCCTTCTCCGCCGCGGCGAAGCCCTTGGGGTAGGTAGCGAGCGTGGACCGGTGCACCGCGGCCCAGCGGGCGTTGTTCGCGATCACGAAGAGCACCGGCAGGCGCATTGCCTCGGACACGTAGTGCGCCGCAGTAGGATTGCCGAACATGTAAGCGCCGTCGCCAATCGCGCAGATCACGGTCTTGTCGGGGGAGGCGAGCTTCGCCCCGAGCGCCGCACCCATACCCCATCCGAGGCCGCCCGCCGACGGATTGCCGAAATACCGGCCCGGCTCCCTGATCACCATTTCCTCGAGCACGGTCGGGTACTCGTTGACGAGGATCGTGTTGTCGTCGAGCACCTTGTTGACGCATGCCGAGAGCCACTTCCCGGTGATGCTCGCCGGCATCGGGTCGACGCCCGCTCTCCCTTTCCGACGGATATCGTCGGAGACTAGAGAAACCGCCTTGCGGCGCTCTTCGATGCGCTTCAGCGAGACGGCCTGCTTCTGGGCGGCGCGCCAGAGCGCCTGCAAAGTGGGCGCGACAGCGCCCGTGAGCGCGATGTCGGCGCGGAAGCCGCGCAGCGGATACGAAGCGAAGAGCGGGTCCGGACCGACATGGATGACCTTCGCCTCGGCCTTGGGCTTGCCTTCCTTCGGAATCCACGGCACGTCGCAGTCGACCACGAGCACCACGTCCGCTTCCTTCAGCAGCGGGTGCGGGTCCCAGCCGCAATGCATCGGGTGCTCGGTGGAGAGCGCGAGGTGGCGCGGGCGGTAGTGCACGACCGGCACGGCGAGCATCTGCGCCAGCTGCTCGATCGCGCGCGCGGAATCGAGCGTGCGCCCGCCGCTCGCAGTAACGAGCAGCGGATGCTGCGCGCCGCCGAGGAGCTTCGCCGCTTCTTCCAGCATCTCGGGGTCCGGGCCCGGCGGCGACGCGGGAACAATGGTCGCCGTTTCGGAGCATGCCTGATTCGAAAAACCCGATGCGAGGATTTCCCGCGGCAGCGTGACGTACACCGGGCCCTGCGGCTCGCTCTTCGCGATGGCGAGCGCGCGGTCGAGCACGGTTTCGACCTGCTCGGCGTGGCGCAGCTCGTAGTCCCACTTCACGAACTCGCGCAGCATTCCGCCTTGGTCGAAGTGCTCCTGCGCCCAATGGATGTAGTTGTTGCGTGCGGCCGGCACCGCGCCCGACTCGGTGATCGGCGTGCGGCCAGCGGTAAAGAGGATCGGCACGTTCTGGCGCGAGGCGTTGATTAGGCCGTTCAGCGAGTTCGCGGTGCCGACCCCCACGTGCACCATCATCGCCTGCGGCCGCCCGGTCACCATCGCGTATCCGTGCGCCATGGCGACCCCCATGTTCTCGTGCGGCACGATCACTATCTGCGGCAGGCGCCAGCCGAGCTTCTGTCCCTTGGCGTAGGCCTCCACGACCGGCGCGAAGTCGGTGCCGCCATTCGCGAAGAGATACTCGATGCCGCGCGCGGCGAGCAGACCGAGCCAGGCGTCGGCGGCGGTTTCCGGCTTGAAGGCGACAGGGTGGTCCGGTTTCATGCGGGAATGGTAATCCTGAGCCACGGCTCGCCGGGCAATCGCTCTACAGCCGCTGTGTTACTTCGCAGGCGATAGGTGAGAAAGCATACGTCGCGGACTTGCGACAGCGCCTCGGCCCGGAAAATTGCGGCGCAAGTGCCAGGGCCGCGCGCCGAAGGCGCGAGGAGCCCGCTCTGCGTGCGCTGCCATAGATAGCGTCCGAGCTGGTGGGTAAAGGAGTAGTCGTTGCGGTCGACCAGGCGCGGCTCGACCGCGGCACGTAGGTCGATCAGGATGGCTTCGCAACGCACCTGGAACACGCGTCTTTCACCCACTACTTCGCGCTCGAGGTTGGGATAGCTGTCCTGGATGAAGCGACGCCAGTGGTAGAGCGTTTCGTATACCGTGGTCTCGATCTCCAGCGCCCCGTACCACACTCCGTACTCGAGGCCGTCGGAGTAGCGCGTGGCATGCCAGTTATGAGGTGCGAATGGGTAGGTGATCACCGTGCCGTAGTCGAACGGCCGGGTGATGAGCGGCGCGGGGCTCGGGATGCGGGTAGCGCTTTCCGCGGCGATGGCGACATCCAGGTCGGCCTGCTTTTCATCCCTCGGGCGGGCAAGGTCGTCGAAGAGATCCTGCGAGACGCGGATGCCCTTGATGTTGCGTATCAGGTCGCCGCGGTAGTCGGCAACCTCGCGGACCAAGCCCTCGAACACCTACCTGCCGCGCTCGAAGTCGAGGTAGCGCCGCACCGCCAGAATTCCCTCGTAGCCATTGCGCTTCATGATGTCGATGGGCCGGGCGCCGGCGAAGCGCCGGTTTGGCGTGGTTACCCAGTCATAGGCGAGGTCGTGGTCGTGCGGGAACATGATGCGCAGCGCCTTGTGGATGCCGAGCAGGTGGCCAGCGCGCGCGAGCAGGTCGGCGTTATCGGCGAGCGGCTCGCCGCGGCGGTAGCGTGCGATGGTCGAGCGCGACTGGACCGATAGGCCGAGGAGGGCCGCCTGGTCGTTAAGGGGTAGCTTCCAGTGATCGAGGAGCGAAACCACCATTCTTGCCAGCCGCTCCCGGCTGCCGCGGGCATGGAGATCGACCTGTGGTGCGGTCTCCTGCATGTCCCATATCGTACACTATATGTTCTCATCTGGTACAGTCAGTTGGCAGGTTGTCAAGGTTAGATTGACAGCCTAAGCTTGCGAGTCAATGAACTGCGCCGAGCGACTCGTCGAGCTTTTCGGCAGCCAGGCCGACGTCGCGCGCGCTTTCCAACTCGACCGCGCAGTGATCCACAACTGGGTGAAGGCCGGCTACGTGCCGGCGCGCTGGGCGGCGGAAGTCGAGCGCGTCACTCAGGGCCGCATCAGCGCGCTCGAGATCATCGACGAAGCGAGCCTGAAGAACCCGGTGCGCGTGAAGTCGCGCCCCGAGAACGCGCCGTTTGGGATTTTTTCCGAGGAGACCATGACCCAGTACGCCCCCGCGAAGCGCATCCAGTCTTTCCATCCGCCGCAGCGCACGCTGATGGGCCCCGGTCCCACCGAGATCCATCCGCGGGTGCTTACTACGATGAGCCAACCCGCGATCGGCTATCTCGACCCGATATTCGTCGAGATGATGGAGGAGCTGAAAGCGCTGCTGCGCTATGTCTACCAGACGAAAAACGCGCTTACCTTCCCGCTGTCGGGGCCGGGCTCGGTCGGGATGGAATACTGCTTCGTCAACATGGTCGCCCCCGGCGACAAGGTGATCGTGTGCCAGAACGGCGTCTTCGGCGGCCGCATGCTCGAGAACGCGACCCGCTGCGGCGGCAACGCCGTCGTGGTGGAAGACAAGTGGGGCGAGCCGGTCGACCCGCAGAAGCTCGAGGACGCGCTGAAGAAGAACCGGGACGCGAAGGTGGTCGCGTTCGTTCACGCCGAGACCTCGACCGGCTGCCAGTCGGACGCCAAGCTCCTCACCCAGATCGCGCACAAGCACGGCGCGTTGGTCCTCGTCGACGCCGTCACCTCGCTCGGCGGCTCGCCGGTAAAGGTCGATGAATGGGAGATTGACGCCATTTACTCGGCGAGCCAAAAGTGCCTGTCGTGTACGCCCGGGCTCTCACCGGTCTCGTTCTCAGAGCACGTGGTCGAGTACGTGAAGAAGAGGAAGGACAAGATCCATAGCTGGTTCATGGACATGAACTTGCTGCTGGGCTACTGGAACGCGAGCACCCGCACCTACCACCACACGGCGCCGACCAATTCGCTTTTTGCGCTGCACGAGGCGCTCCTTCTCATCCGCGAGGAGGGGCTGGAAAACTCCTGGGCGCGCCATCTGCGCCATCACGTCGCGCTCAAGGCCGGCCTCGAAGCCATGGGGTTGAAGTTCCTGGTCAAGGAGCAACATCAATTGCCGCAGATGAACGCGGTGGTGTGCCCGGAAGGGGTCAGCGAGGAAGACGTGCGCCGCACGCTCCTCGGCGAGTTCGGCCTGGAGATCGGCGCCGGGCTCGGGCCGCTCAAGGGCAAGATCTGGCGCTTCGGCCTGATGGGCTACAGCTGCCGCCCGGACAACGTCATGCTGTGCCTCTCTGCGCTCGGCTCGGTGCTCTCGGATATGGGCCTGCCGATCCACGTGGGCGATGCCGAAGCCGCCGCGCATGGCGCCTATGCGCAGATGCACGTGAAGGACGCGCAACGCAAGAAGCGGGCGGCATAAGCGAGAATCAAAAAATCGGGGTCAGAGCCCGATTTCCGGTATCGTCGCTCCCGCTATGGGAAATCGGGCTCTGACCCCGATTTTTTCTTGGATACCCTGACCCACGCGCTGTCGGGCGCGCTGGTGGCGCGAGCGACCGCATCGGCCGAGGCGCCGCCGCGCTCTATCCCGCGGCGGGTCGCGGCCGGGTTCTTCGCGGCGGCGGCGCCGGACCTCGATTTCGTCATCGGCTTCGTCGGGCCGGTCGAATACCTGCTGGCTCACCGCGGCGTCACGCACTCGCTCGTTCTCCTGCCGGCCTGGGCGCTCGCTCTTTCGTGGCTGCTGGCGAAGCTCTTGCGCGAGCCCGGCGGTTGGCGCGCGCTCTACGGCGTCACGGCGCTCGCGCTGTTCACGCACATCGTCGGCGATGTCATAACGAGCTTCGGCACAATGATCCTCGCGCCCTTCTCCGACTGGCGCGCGGCGATCGGCACGACGTTCATCATCGACCTGTGGTTCAGCGGGATCATCGTCGCAGGGCTGATCGCCTCTGCGCTGTTGTACAAATCCAAGATCCCGGCCGTAGCGGCCGGTGTGGTCCTTGCAGGCTACGTAGGCTTCCAGTACGTGCAGAAGGAGCGGGCCGTGGACCTCGGAGAGCAGCATGCGGCATCGCTCGGCTTGAAAAACGCGAAAGTAAGCGTACACCCACGTCCCGTGTCGCCGTTCAACTGGACGGTGTTCGTGAGCGACGACGAGGCGCACCGATTCGCGCATGTCAATTTCGCGCGCCGCGAGCCGCGCGCCTACCACCCGGGGGACGGCTTCATCGCGCGCATCGATGCGGCGTACATGCCGGTCGAGCAGGCGATCTGGGTAGCGCGGCCGCGCTACGGTGCGGACGACCAGCCGATAATCCGCGACGCTTGGAATTCGGAGGCGCTCGCCGTATATCGCTGGTTCGCCGACCTCCCGGCGTTCGACGGCATGAGCGACGGATCCACATGCGTATGGTTTGTCGACCTGCGCTTTCTCACCCCGGGGCGGGAAAGGATGCCTTTCCGCTGGGGCGCATGCCGCAGCCAGACGGGCGCGGCGTGGCGTCTGGCTATCTCCTGACCTGGCGGAAGCGCTCGGCGAGGAGCGCGAGCCGGCGCCTCATCGGCCGGCCATGACCTCCTTCAGCGCGTGAAAGAGGTCCACGCTGGCGTCGATCTCGTCGCGGTTGATCGACACGCTCTCGACATTGATGCCGAGCGGGATGTGCGTTGCGTATGCGCCGTCCAGGATGCGGCGGAGGTTGTCGCGGCAGATTTCGATCGACTTGGCGAGCGGGCTCGCCGCCCCCAGAATGCTGCGCTCGGTCTCGGGCGACACATTGACACCGAGCCAGCGCAGGAAGGTGAGCGTCTTCTCCCGCCCGCACGGCGCGAAGGTGAGGATCACGCGCTTCGGCACCGTGCCCGCGCCGCGGCAGTCGCGCAAGTAGTCGGCGAGCAGCCGCTGCGTCGGCGGCGCGTGGTAGACTGTCTGCGAAATGAAGTAGCCGCAGCCTTCGATGCCCTTCGCGAGGAGCCGCGCCGCTTCGCTACGCTCCGCGTCGTGCCGCTCGGCGATAACGACGCCTCCGACGACGAAGCGGCCGGTCTCGGCGGCGATGCGGATGGCGCGCGAGAGCGCGAGCGGGTACGCCTGACCTGAAGCCGGTCTCCCTACGACCGAGAGGAAATCGATTTTTCGCCTTCCGCTTTCCGCCAGCCAGTCGCGCCACTGCGGCTCGTCCGTCATGCCGAGCGCCTTGTATACGATCGCGGGGAATCGGAAGAACGTTGCGTAGTCGCGCGGATCGATCGTGCCGACGAACGGGAACGGGCGCGGCAGCTGGGTGCGGCCGGTCTCGTCCTGGATGTCGTAGAGCACCACGGCGTCGAGCGGCAGCTCCGCGAGGCGCGCGGAGAGCTTGTCGGCGGCGGCGGCGACCTGCTCGGGCGGGGTCGCGAGCCGGGGCGGCGTGGTGCCGTAGAGGAAGACCCGCTGCCCGGGGTCAGGAAGCTTTGTCCGCAGATCCATTTACGAACGGCTTGAGCGCGGCGTAGACCGCGCGGTTCACCGGCGCTTCGAGCCCCGCCTCGGCGCTCATGCGCGCCACCGCGCCCGAGAGCCAGGGCGCTTCCAGCTTGCCTCCGGCGTCGAGGTCGGCGGCCATCGAGGCGCGCATCTCGGGCGCGAACGTCTCAGCCTGCGCCAGCGTCTTCGCGACCAGATCGTCGGCGAGCTTGACGCCGCGCTTGCGACCCAAGGCCCAGGTCTCGCGCATCACCGCCTCGAGCAGCCAGCGCAGGTCGGGGTCGGCCCGCACAACACCGATCGTGCCGCGCGTCACGGTAGTCGCGGCCGAGATACCCACCAGCAGCACGAATTTCTCCCACAGCACGCGCTCGATGTCGTCGGCGAGCTCGCAGTCGATCTTCGCGCCCGTGCAAGCGGCGTGAAACGCCTCGGCGGCCGTTCGCTGCGAGGGCAGGGCCGGACCGAACCGCAGGCGCGCCACCGTGCCGGTCTGCACGATAGTCCCCGGCTCGGCGATGCGCGCGGCAATATAGGCGGCGCCCCCCATCACCCTTTCCTTTCCGAGGACGGCGCCGATGTGCGCGACCGACTCCACCCCGTTCTGGAACGGAATGACGTGACCGCCTTTCTCGACCACGGGGCGCAGCTGCTGCGCGGCGGGCTCGGTGTCCCAGAGTTTCACCGCGAAGAGGACGATATCGGCCGGGCCGGCCTCGGCCGCTGCTCCGACCGCCCTGACTTTCAGCACTGCGTCGCCACGCGGGCTCTTGAGTGCGAGGCCTTTCTCCTGAATCGCCTCGAGATGCTTGCCGCGCGCGATGAACGTGACGTCGTGACCCGCCTGGGCGAGGCGAGCGCCGAAATAGCCGCCGACGCCGCCCGGGCCCATCACTGCGATGCGCATTTCAGTACCTGTAGTGCTCGCTCTTGTACGGGCCTTCCTTGGGCAGGCCGACGTAGCGCGCCTGCTCGTCGGTCATCTCGGTGAGCATCGCGCCGAGCTTTGCAAGCTGCAGGCGCGCCACCTTCTCGTCGAGCCGCTTGGGCAGGATGTAAACGCCGACCGGGTACTTATCGGCGCTCCCGTAGAGCTCGATCTGGGCGAGCACCTGGTTCGCGAACGAGGAACTCATCACGTAGGACGGGTGGCCGGTGGCGCAGCCCAGGTTCACCAGGCGGCCTTCCGCCAGCAGGATGATCCTCTTGCCGTCCGGAAAGATGACGTGGTCGACCTGCGGCTTGATGTTTTCCCACTTGTAGGCCTTGAGCGCGGCGACGTCGATCTCGTTGTCGAAGTGGCCGATGTTGCACACGATGGCGTTGTTCTTCATGCGCTTCATGTGCTCGTGGGTGATCACCTTGTAGTTACCGGTGGCGGTGACGAAGATATCCGCCTTGTCCGCCGCATCCTCCATGGTGACGATCTTGTAGCCCTCCATCGCCGCCTGCAGCGCGCAAATCGGGTCGATCTCGGTGACCCAGACCTGCGCCTGCAGCCCGCGCAGCGCCTGCGCCGAGCCCTTGCCGACTTCGCCGTAGCCACACACCACTGCGACCTTGCCCGCGATCATGACGTCGGTTGCGCGCTTGATGCCGTCCACGAGCGACTCCCGGCAGCCGTAGATGTTGTCGAACTTGGACTTCGTCACGGAGTCATTGACGTTGATTGCCGGGAAGAGCAGCCGCTTCTCCTTCGCCATCTGGTAGAGACGGTGCACGCCGGTGGTGGTCTCCTCTGTTACTCCCTTGATGTCCTTGGCGATCCTGGAGTACCACCCGGGGGAAACCGCAAGGCGCTTTTTGATGCTTTTGAAGAGCGAGACCTCTTCCTCGCTCGTCGGTTTATCGAGCGCGCCGGCGTCTTGCTCGGCTTTCCGGCCGAGGTGCACGAGCAGCGTCGCGTCGCCGCCGTCGTCGAGGATCATGTTCGGGCCCTTGCCCGCATCTCCTTCCCCGCCGAACTCGAAGATCCTGTGGGTAAACTCCCAGTACTCGTCGAGCGACTCGCCCTTGTAGGCGAAGACCGGCGTGCCGCTCGCCGCAATCGCCGCCGCCGCGTGGTCCTGAGTGGAGAAGATGTTGCACGAGGCCCAGCGCACCTCCGCGCCGAGCGCCTTCAGCGTCTCGATCAGCACCGCGGTCTGGATCGTCATGTGGAGCGACCCGGCTATGCGCGCGCCTCTCAGCGGCCGC
>DATADT010000346.1:0-2025 GCA_036258355.1 Burkholderiales bacterium | reverse complement strand
GGCGAGCGTACGACGCGGGATTTCGGCGAGTTCATTTGGAGTAACATCTTTGCACAGAACCCCGGGAGAGAAGATGAAGCGCCTTATTGTTTTGTCCGTGTTGGCACTGGCCGCTCAACCTGGCCTTTCCCAAGACAAGGTCAACATCGGCATCAGCGGCTGGACCGGCTTCGCGCCGCTCACCCTCGCGCTGCAGGCAGGCATCTTCAAGAAAAACGGCGTCGACGCCACGATCAAGAAGATCCCGCAGCAGAGCCGCCACCTCGCGATCGCCTCGGGCGACATCCAGTGCGCGGCGACCACGGTCGAGACCTGGCTGGTCTGGAACGCGAACGGCGTGCTGACGAAGCAGATCTTCCAGCTCGACAAGAGCTACGGCGCCGACGGCATGGCGACGCGCGCGAACGTCGCGAAGATCGCCGACCTCAAGGGCAAGACCATCGGCTCGCAGGCCCCCGGGACGTCGCCGTATTTCGTCATGGCGTGGATGCTCAAGAAGAACGGGCTTACGCCGAAGGACGTCACGGTCGTGTCGATCGATCCCGGGCCGGCGGCGCAGGCGTTCCTCGCCGGGCAGTACGACGCGGTGATGACTTACGAGCCGTATCTCTCCTCGATCCGCGCCAAGCCCGACGTCGGCAAGATCATCGCCACCACGCTCGACTACCCGGTGGTGATGGACACGTTCGGCTGCACGCCGAAATACCTCGCCGAGAACGGCCGCGCTGCGCGGGCGATGACGCAAAGCTACTTCCAGGCGCTCGAGATGATCGCGAAAGAGCCGCAGAAGTCCTACGAGATCATGGGCGCCGACGTGAAGCAGAAAGGCGAGCAGTTCGCGAACTCGGCCATGTACCTGCGCTGGCAGGATCGCGCCGCGAACCAGAAGTTCTTCGCCGGCGAGCTGCAGGCGTTCCTCAAGGAAGCGGGTCAGATCCTGCTCGAAATCGGGATCATCAAGTCGATGCCCGACGTGAACAGCACGATCGATACGAGCTACATCAAGTAAGAAGTTGACGCCTCTCAAGCCGGTTGGGCCGGGCGCGCGGATCGCGCTCGGCGCGGCTTTCTTCGTCCTCTTCTTCGCCGCCTGGGCGTTAGCGACGCTCGGCGGCTATGTCTCCCCGACCTTTCTCGCCGATCCCGCCACCATGGTGCGCGAGGGCTGGAACCTGCTCGTCCAGCACGGCTTCATCAAGGACATCCTGATCACCATCTGGCGCGTTTTCGGCGGCTTCGTCCTCGCTGCGGCGATCGGCATCCCGCTCGGGATGGCGATGGGCGCCTACAAGCCGATCGAGGCATTTTTCGAGCCGTTCATCTCGTTCTCGCGCTACCTGCCCGCTTCGGCGTTCATTCCGCTGCTCATCCTCTGGGCGGGAACCGGCGAGGCGCAGAAGCTCGCCGTCATCTTCGTCGGCTCGTTCTTCCAGATCGTGCTCATGGTGGCGGTCACCGTGGGCAATACGCGGCGCGACCTGGTGGAAGCGGCCTACACGCTCGGCGCGAGCGACCGCGCCATCGTCACGCGCGTGCTGCTGCCGGCGGCGGCGCCCGAGATCGCCGAGATCTCGCGCCTGGTGCTCGGCTGGGCCTGGACCTACGTGATCGTCGCCGAGCTGATCGGCGCGTCCTCGGGCATCGGTCACATGATCATGGACAGCCAGGCGCTCCTCAACACCGGCCAGATCATCTTCGGCATCGTGGTGATCGGCGTGATCGGGTTGGTTTCGGACTACCTCTTCAAGGCGCTCAACCGGCGGCTTTTTCCCTGGAGCCTCGCGTGAGCAAGCTCGTCGTCGAGGGCGTATCCAAAAGCTTCGCAGCAACAAGGGCGGTGGAGCGGATCGACCTTAGCATCGCGGATAACGACTTCCTCTGCATCCTCGGCCCGTCGGGCTGCGGCAAGTCGACGCTCCTGCGCATCGTCGCCGGGCTCGAAGCGCCGAGCACCGGGCGCGTGCTGCTCGACGGCCAGGCGGTCGAGCGCCCCGGCCCCGACCGCGGCATGGTGTTCCAGTCCTA
>DATADT010000345.1:0-2877 GCA_036258355.1 Burkholderiales bacterium | reverse complement strand
CCGACCACTCGCGTCGGCGACTTCGTGATGCGCGAGCTCGCCAAGCTCGACAAGATCGCCTACATCCGCTTCGCCTCGGTCTATCGGAGCTTCGAGACCCCGGATGACTTCCGCGAAGCGGTGCAGGAAGTAAAAGCAGGGAGAAAGAGACGCAAGTGACGAGTTTCTCGGCGTTCGACCACGCGATGATGCGGCGGGCGCTCGAGCTTGCGGAAAAGGGTCTCTACACGACCACCCCGAATCCCCGGGTGGGGTGTGTGCTGACGAAAGACCAAGCCATCGTCGGCGAGGGCTGGCACGAGCGCGCCGGCGGGCCGCACGCCGAGGTCGTGGCGCTGGAGAAAGCGGGAGGCGCGGCGGTTGGCGCGACGGTGTACGTCACCCTCGAGCCTTGCAATCACCACGGGCGCACCCCGCCGTGCGTGGAGGCATTGAAAGACTCGAACGTCAGAAGAGTCGTTGCGGCGATGCGCGACCCGCACCGGAAGGCCGCGCATGGGGGCGATGCGCTCGAGGCCGCCGGCATTCGCTTCGAGCACGGCCTCATGGAAGCCGAGGCGCGCGAGCTGAACATCGGCTTCGTGTCCCGCATGACGCGCGCTCGGCCGTGGGTGCGGCTCAAGGTCGCGGCGACGCTCGATGGGCGCACCGCGCTTGCCGACGGGACTTCTCAGTGGATCACCGGCGCCGAGGCGCGCCGCGACGGCCACCGATGGCGTGCGCGCGCCTGCGCGATCCTTACTGGCGCCGGCACGGTGCGCGCCGACGATCCGCGCCTCACCGTGCGCGAAGTCGAGACTTCGCGCCAGCCGTTGCGCGTCGTCGTCGACAGCCGATTGGAGACGCCCCCGACTGCCCGCATCCTTGAGGGTGGGAATGTCCTCATCTTCGCGGGAAAACCGGGTACGGCCCCCGCGGGAGCCGAGCTGGTCGTCCTCCCCAATGAAAACCAGAAGGTCGACCTGCCGCGGATGCTGGAAGAGCTAGCGCGCCGCGGTGTCAACGAGCTGCATGTCGAGGCGGGCTTTCGGCTGAACGGCTCGCTGGTGCGCGAGGGCTGCGTCGATGAGTACCTCGTCTATCTCAACCCGAGCTTTCTCGGCGATGGCGCGCAGGGCATGGTGGACTTGCCTGCCTTCGATTCCCTCGAGAAGAGAATCAAACTCAGGGTTCTATCGGTCGAGCGCCTGGCCGGGGACCTGCGCATCCTGGCCCGGCCCGCATAGCACCGCGGCGAGCAGGTCCACCGCGACGCGCGCGGTGGCACCCTCGTGATCCAGGCGAGGGCTGTATTCCACCAGCTCGACCGCAGCGAGGCCGGGACGGCCGGCGATGTCCTCGAGCGCGCGCGCGAGCTCCGCGCTCGTCACCCCGCCGGCGGCCGGCGTGCCCACGTGCGGCGCTTCTTCGGGCTCGATCACATCGAGATCGATGCTGACGCCGAAGCCGCTCGTGCCTGCGGTGACGATGTCGAGCGCTTCGTCGAGCACCGCGTCGATGCCGCGGCTGCGGATCTCGTCCATGAACACCACCCGCACGCCGAGCCTGCGCAGGCGCTCGTCTTCCTCCGGCTCGTAGCTGCGCACGCCGAGGAGGCAGACGTGCTGCGGCTTGAGCACGCCGGCGCCGAGCCCGTACAGCGGATCGTCGTCCAGGCCGAGCAGCCAGGCGAGCGGCATGCCGTGCAGCCGGCCGGTGTGGCTGGTCGCGGGCGTGTGACTGTCCATGTGCGCGTCGATCCACACCAGGCCGAGGTCGGCGCTCAGCGTGCGCGCCACGCCGGTCCACGTCCCTCCCGCGCACGTATGGTCGCCTCCGAGCACGCACGGCAGCCGGCCGTACCGCCGCGCCGCCGCCACCGCGCCGGCGAGCTCGCGGCACAGCTTGCTCACCGCGAACGCCCTGCGGCGCTCGCCGGCGGGCGGCTCGAGGATGGGGCCCACGCGCGCCGGGATCCCGCAGCGCGCGAGCCGCGCGGCAAGAAGCGGCACGAGCACCGCCGGCGCTTCGGCACACCCCGGGTCGGCGCCGCCCAACCCCCAGGCGGCGCCGATCAGCTCGATCTGTCGTTGCATCGTGACCTCAAGCAGCCGAAAAAGACTACGCCCGCTATAAGAACGACCGCAATGCCGGGGCGGTCCAATAGCGTAGTGCCCCTGGCGGGCGCTTCAAGGAGGCATGATGAGCGCGAAATGGCAGGACTGGGCGAGCTTTGCGCTCGGTCTCTGGCTCGCCCTGTCGCCGTGGATCGCGGGCTATGCCGAGCATGCGGGCGCGACGGCCAACGCGGTGACCGCGGGCCTGGTCCTTGCGCTTGCTTCGCACTTCGAATGCGTGGCGTGCGAGGAGCACCTGCCCGTCGAGTGGCTGAATCTCGCCGTCGGAGGGTGGCTCGTCGGTGCGCCGCTCGTCATCGACTTCGCCTCGCGGGTCGCCGCCGCGAACTCGATCGCAGTCGGCGTCTCCATCTTCGGGCTGGCCGCCTCCGCGCTCTCGCTCGACAAGCGCTTCGGCAGGCTTTGGCACAGGGCGCGGTGGCCGGCACCTAGCCGTCACGCAGCGATTTTTGCGCTACCCTGCGCCGCATGTTCACGGGTATCGTGCAGGCGGTGGGGCGCATCGTGCGCACCAACCCGCTCGACGTGGAGTGCCCGGGACTCGACCTCGCCGGAGTCGCGGTCGGCGAGTCGATCTGCGTGCAGGGCGTCTGCCTGACGGTGACCGCGATCACCGGCCGCGGCTTCACCGCCGATGTGTCGGAAGAAACCCTTCGCGTCACCACCGGCCTCGACCGGCCCGGCGAGGTGAACCTGGAGAAATCTCTTGCCCTGGGCGACAAGCTCGGCGGGCATCTCGTTACCGGCCATGTGGACGGCG
>DATADT010000344.1:0-5036 GCA_036258355.1 Burkholderiales bacterium | reverse complement strand
CGCAGCGGCGCTGCATCGGAGGGCAATCCGAGCACCCGCCGGATGAACCTCTTGATCATCGGGGGCCGGATTCTACCGGAGCGATTAGAGGGAAGAGATGCCCGGCGAAGACATGCGCAGGGAGATTCGCTCCCAGCCGCGGCGCGCCGCCTCGCGCTCGAGCATCTCGTCGGGATCCACCGCCACCGGGCGCGTGACGCGCTCGAGCAGCGGCAGGTCGTTGTGCGAGTCGCTGTAGCAGGTACTCGCCTCGAATTCATCGAGTCGCCGCCCGCAGCCGGCGAGCCACTCGTCGAGGCACGCGAGCTTGCCGCCGCGGAAGCACGGCGTGCCGGCGACCCGGCCGGTGAAGCGGCCGTTCACCCGCTCGGGCTCCGTGGCGATGAGGTGCTCGACGCCGAACTCGCGCGCGATCGGCGCGGTGACGAAGCTGTTGGTCGCTGTGATGATGGCGCAGAGCTCCCCGGCGTCGAGGTGCCGGCGCACGAGCTTGCGTGCCGCCGGCAGGATCATCGGATGGATGCGGCTCTGCATGAACTCGGCGTGCCAGCGCGCCAGCTCGTCAGCGGAATGAGCGGCGAGGGGTCGTAGCGCGAAGCCGAGGTACTCGTGGATGTCGAGCGTGCCGTCCACATATTGCTCGTAGTAGACGCGGTTCTGCGCTTCGTAGGCCGCGCGGTCGACCACGCCCTGGTCGCACATGAACTGGCCCCACTCGTAATCGCTGTCGCCCGTGAGGAGCGTGTTGTCGAGGTCGAAGAGAGCCAGGCGCATGGGCGCCCGGAGTTTAAAGGGAAGTCGCGGCTAGAACCGGCGCTGCACGCCGATGCGGATGTCCTGCAGGCGGAAGAGCCCCGTCGCGTCCCGGCCGAGCGTCTCGGCGGAGAACGCCCAGTCCTCCGCGAACGAGTAGCGGCCCGAGAGCGATAGCTGGCGCTGCTCGTCGAAGTCGTTTCCCATCCCCATGCCGAGGCTGCCGAGCCCGCCGAGCGAGTAAGTGAGCTGCATGCGCTGCCCGGGCGCGAACCCGACTGCTTCGCGCCAGTTGTTCAGGGCGAAGCCGAAGCGGTCATAGTCCGGGGCAAGCCACCCGCGCGCCTGGGCCGGGTCGAGCCCCGGCTCGCCCTGGTTGGGCAGCCGCAGCCCGGACTGCGCCGCCGCCTGGCCAGCGAAGAGAAACAGCAGAAGCAGGGCGGTCGTGGTCTTCATGGGCACGTTAGCAATTTACTCGCCCGACCTCGGGCTTGTCTATGTAACGATTCACCGCTGTGGCGCCGGAGCCACGAATTCACCGAATTTTTCGTTCCAGCGCCTCCCGAACCAGCGGCAGGGTGACCGGGCGCTTGGTCGCGAGGGAGTAGCGGTCCAGCGCCTCGAGCACGGCGTTCAGGCTGGCGAGGTCTCGCGGCAGCCGGCTGAGCAGATAGGCGAGCACCTCGTCGGACAGCCGCAGGCCGCGCCGCGCGGCCTGCGCCCGCAGGTGGAGGGCCTTCTCCGCGTCGGTGAGGGGCTTGAGCTGGTACACGAGCCCCCAGGCAAGCCGGGTGCGCAGGTCCTCGCGCAGCGCGAGGTCCGCCGGAGGCCGGCTGCCCGTGGCGAGCACCGGCGCCGCGCCCTCGCGCGCGGCGTTGATGGCCGCGAACAGGCGTTGCTGCGCCGGCGCATCGAGCTTCTCCACATCGTCCGCAATCAGCAGATCGCGGTTCACTTTCGCTGCCGCGCGCAGCAAATGGGTGCGCCCGCTTCCCGGCTCCCCCCAGAGATACATCACCGCCTCGCGAGCGCCGCGCGCGGCGAAGGCGCGCACGGCCGCGACGGCCTCGGCGTTTGGCCCGGCGACATAGTTGTCGAAATCGGGCTCCACCGCGGGCCCGATGTTGAGGACGAGCTGCTGCATCTCGCTAGAATCCCAATCTAGCATGTCGAAGCGACTGTCCTACCGCGACGCCGGCGTCGACATCGAAGCTGGCGACGCGCTCGTCGAAGCGATCAAGCCGTTCGCCAGGCGCACGCTGCGGCCGGAGGTGCTCGCGGGCATCGGGGGCTTCGGCGCGCTGTGCGAGATCCCGACGAAGTACCGCGAGCCGGTGCTCGTCTCGAGCACCGACGGCGTCGGCACCAAGCTCAAGCTCGCGTTCGCGCTCGGGCGCCACGACACCGTGGGCATCGACCTCGTGGCGATGAGCGTGAACGACGTCCTCGTGCAGGGCGCCGAGCCGCTGTTTTTTCTGGATTACTTCGCCTGTGGAAAACTGGATCCACGGGTCGGCAAGAAAGTGATTCAAGGGATTGCCGCGGGCTGCGAGCAGGCAGGCTGCGCGCTGATCGGCGGCGAGACTGCCGAGATGCCCGGGATGTATCCGGAAGGCGAGTACGACCTCGCCGGGTTCTGCGTCGGCGTGGTCGAAAAGTCGCGCATCGTCGACGGGCGCTCGATCGCGCCCGGCGATGTGATGCTCGGCCTCGCCGCGAGCGGGCCGCACTCCAACGGCTATTCGCTGATTCGCAAGATCCTCGAGCGCGGCAAGCCGCCGTTCGACCCGCTGGAGCCGACGCGCATCTACGTGAAGCCGGTGCTGGGGCTCCTCGAAGCCGTGCCCGTGAAAGGCCTCGCCCACATCACCGGCGGCGGGCTGGTGGGCAACGTGCCGCGCATCCTTCCGACCGGCACCCGGGCGGTGATCCGCAAGAGCGCGTGGCCGCGCCCGAACGCCTTCACCTGGCTGCAGCAGGCGGGTGGGGTGGCCGAAGACGAGATGTGGCGGGTGTTCAACTGCGGCATCGGCATGGTCGCCGTCGTGCCGCCCGACAAGGGGGCCGCGGCGCGCGCGGTCCTAGAGCGCGAGGGTGAGCGCGTCTACGAGATTGGCGCGATCGAGAAGTTCTCGGGCGAGCCGGACGCGGTCATAGTTTAGAGGGCGACCGGCCAGCTCGCTGTGGCGCGCGACGAGCGTGTCGTACAGCGAGCGGTCGGCGAGCGTCCAGCGCGCAGCGAGCAACGGCGCTATTTCACCCTGTAGACGATGTCATGCTCGCGCGCGTGGTCGGCCACCCTCAGCCCGAAATCGTCGTTCGGCCCGACCTCCTGCACGGGCGCGTGGCCGATCTGCAGCGATTCCACGCGCTGGCCGAAGTCGCTGGTGTGGCCCTTGATGTGGATGTTGTCGCCAATGCGCAGCGCCGTTCCCGGGTCGAGCTTCACCACGGCGACCGAAAGGTGCCCGTAGTAGTGGGTCACCACGCCGATGCGCTCGCCCGGTAGGGGAGCCGGCGCCGCTGGCGCCGCCGCAGTTGGCCTTGCCGCCCTGGGCTTGGGTGCCGGCTTTTTTGCGACCTTTTTCTTTGCCGCTTTCTTGAGCGGTTTCTTGGCGACCTTCTTACGCTTCAGCTTCGCCTTCGACTTCTTTGCTTTCTTTGCCTTGGCCATGTGGACCTCCTCCCGTATGCGCTCATTGTCCCGCGCTCGATCCGCGCCGTGCAAGGTAGATCCCCACGAGCACCACCAGGCCGCCGAGCACCTGCAGCGGCACGAGCGATTCGGAGAGCAGCGCCCAGGCGAAAAAGGCGGCCACTACAGGCTGGAAGAGGAGGCTCACGGAGGAAAAGGCGGCGGGCAGGCTGGCAAGCGCGTGGGCGATGAGGCCCTGCCCCGCGGCGTGCGACACGAGCGCGAGGCCGACGAGCATCCACCAGCCGAACGCCGAGGCGGGCAGCATCTGCTCGCCCGAGGCGAGTGCCACGGGCAAGAGGAAAAGCGCCGTGATAGTGCTTGTGGCCGCCATGAGATGCAGCGTGGTCTCGCCGCGGTCGCGCAGCCCTTTCACGGCGAGGATGTAGCCCGCGTAGAACATCGCGGTCACCACGCCGAGCGCGTCGCCCAGCAGGCCGGTCGGCGAGAGCTCGAGGCTGGTGTGCACGAGGAGGGCGATGCCGACGAGCGCCGCGCCGAGCCCTGCGACAAACAGCACGCTCGGCCGCTCGCCGAGAAAGATCCACGCGGCCAAGGTGACGAAGATCGACGCGAAATTCGCAAGCAGCGTGGAGTTCGCCACCGAGGTGAGCTGGATGGAGCTGTGCCAGAAAGCGAGGTCGCCCGCGAATGCGAAGCCGGCAGCCAGGAGCAACGGCCACTTACCCGCATAGCGGCGGGTAGTCTTCCTGGATCTGAAATGAAGCGCCCACAAGACCGGAACCGCGATCGCGACGCGCCAGAAGGCGGTAGCGGTCGGGCCCGCCTCGGACACGCGCACGAAGATGGGCGAGAGCGCGATGCAGGTCGCGCCGGCGAGGAGCGCGGCGAGCGCGGGGTTCATGCCCCGCGCATGTTACGCGAGCGCTACTTGAGATCGTTCCAGCGCTTCTGCGCCGCCTCGTAGCGCCTGCGCGCGAGTTCGACATCCTGCTCGAGCAGGGCCTGGCGCGCCCAATACTGCTCGGTCGGGCGGCTTGCTCCGGCGCCAGCGGTGCCAAGCCGCTCCCCGGCCTGGGACTCGACCCCTTCGTCGCGCCGCTTCTCGGCGTCCTTGAGCGCGAGGTAAGCGGCGCGCGTTTCTTCGTAGGCCTTGTCGAGCTCCTTGCTACGGTCGGCTTGCGCCGTGGCAAGCGGACTAACGGCGAACAGGAACGAGAACATGATGGGGTTCAAGAAGCGGTTCATGGTGATCTTTCCGGGTAGAATTTTTTGACATGGGGGCGCCGCGTTTCGTTCACTTGAGGCTGCACAGCGAGTACTCGGTGACCGACGGGATCGTGCGCATCGACGAGGCCGTGGAGCGCGCCCGGTCCGACGCCATGCCGGCTCTCGCGCTGACCGACGCCGCGAACCTCTTCGGCATGGTGAAGTTTTACGGCGCCGCCCGGGCGGGCGGGGTAAAGCCGATCATCGGCGCCGATTGCTGGCTGCAGAACGACGCCGACCGCGACAAGCCCTTCCGCCTCCTCCTGCTTTGCGCCTCGCGCGCGGGCTATCTGCGCCTCTGCGACCTGCTGTCGCGCGCGTGGCTCCGCAACCAGCACCGCGGCAGGGCCGAGCTGGT
>DATADT010000343.1:0-18552 GCA_036258355.1 Burkholderiales bacterium | reverse complement strand
GGAGCTTGGCAAGCTCGGCGAGCGCGGGGGCAAGCTCGTGCACGGGGTTACGCGCGAGGTGCGGGTACGCCACGTGCCCCTGGATGCCACGCACGACGAGGTTGCCGGAGAGCGAGCCGCGGCGGCCGTTTTTCAGCATGTCGCCTAGCGCATCGACCGAGGTCGGCTCGCCTACGATGCAGTAGTCGATAAGCTCGTTGCGGCGCTTCAATATCTCGACCACGCGCACCGTGCCGTCGAGCGCCGGCCCCTCCTCGTCCGAGGTGAGCAGGAACGCGATCGAGCCGGAGTGCTGCGGTCTTTCCTTCACGAAAATTTCGGTCGCCGCCACGAAGGCTGCGATCGAGGATTTCATGTCAGCGGCGCCGCGGCCGAAAAGCTTGCCTTCGCGGATCGTCGGCACGAAAGGATCGGAGTGCCACTCGTGGAGCGGGCCGGTGGGCACGACGTCCGTGTGGCCTGCGAAGCACACCACCGGGTGCTCGGTCCCGCGGCGCGCCCAAAGGTTCGCGACCTCGCCGAACTTCATCGGCTCGCATCGGAAACCGGCGCGCGAGAGGCGCTGGACGATGATCTCCTGGCAGCCCCCGTCTTCCGGGGTGACCGACCTGCGGGCGATGAGCTCTTTGGCTAGCTCGAGCGCCTCAGGCATTCACATCAATCTTGAAATTCCCGAACGACGCTCCCTTGCCCGTGGAAAGCAGGCTTTCCTTTTTCTGCTCGACCGGCTTGGTCGCCGGCTGCGGGACCGACTGCCCGGTGATCTCGCCCGCGGTCGCCTGGTTGATGAGCCAGAGCATGTTAGTGGCCGAGTCGGCGTTCGCCATTGCCTCGTCCTGCGTGATCTTGCCGTCCATGAACAGCTTGAACAGCGCCTGCTCGAAGGTCTGCGAGCCCGGCGACATGCTTTTCTCGAGCGCCTCCTTGATTTCGCCGACCTCGCCTTTCTCGATCAGCTCGGCGATGTGGCGTGTGTTGAGGAGCACTTCCACGGCGGGAACCCGCGTGCCGGTCTTCGTGCGCACCAAGCGCAGCGAGATCACCGCGGAAAGCGCCGCCGCGAGGTCGAGCAGCAGCGCCGGCCGGTTTTCCAGCGGGTAGAAGTTGATAATCCGGTTCATAGCGTGGTAGCTGTTGTTCGCGTGCAGCGTGGCGAGGCACAGATGCCCCGACTGCGCATACGCAAGCGCCATCGCCATGGTGGGCTTGTCACGGATTTCGCCGATCAGGATGCAGTCGGGCGCCTGACGCAGCGCGTTTCGAAGGCCGATCTCGAAGTGCTTCGTATCGGTGCCGATCTCCCGCTGGTTCACGATCGATTTCTTGTTCTGGAAGATGAACTCGACCGGGTCTTCCAGCGTGAGGATGTGCCCCGTGTTGCGCTCGTTGCGGTAGTCGAGCATTGCCGCGAGCGAGGTGGACTTGCCAGAGCCGGTCGCGCCGACCATCAGGATCAGGCCGCGCTTGCCCATGATCACTTCCTTCAGTACCTCCGGCAGGCCGAGCGTGTCGATCGGCGGGATGCTGGCGGGAATGTAGCGCACAACGACCGACGGCGAGCCTTTCTGGCGGAACGCGCTTATGCGAAAGGTGCCCACGCCGGCGAGGTTGTAGGCGGTGTTGAGCTCCATCTCGTCCTCGAACTCCCGGATCTGGCGCTCGTTCAGCACCTCGTAGAGGAGCTGCTGCACCGTCTCGGTCGTCATCGTCGTCTGGTTCACCGGCATGGCGAGGCCGTTGATCTTGATGTTGATCGGCGCCCCCACCGAGATGAAGATGTCCGAGGCCTTCTTGTCGGCCATGATCTGGAACAGCCGCTTCATCGCAGACATCGTGCAGCCCTCCCGAGCTTGTTCCCGCTAGTCTAATCCCCCCTGAGCAGCTCGTTCAGGCTGGTCTTGGCGCGGGTCTTGGCATCAACTCTTTTTACAATCACTGCACAGTACAGGCTGTACTTCCCATCGGGCGAGGGCAAAGTGCCCGAAACGACCACCGACCCGGCCGGCACACGCCCATAAAGAATGCGTCCGCTGGCGCGGTCCAGGATCCGCGTGCTCTGTCCCAAGTAGACGCCCATCGAGAGCACGCTGTTCTCCTCCACGATCACGCCTTCTACCACCTCCGAGCGCGCCCCGATGAAGCAGTTGTCCTCGATGATCACCGGGTTCGCCTGCACGGGCTCGAGCACGCCGCCGATGCCGACACCGCCCGAGAGATGAACATTTTTCCCGATCTGGGCGCACGAGCCGACCGTGGCCCAGGTATCGACCATGGTGCCCTCGTCGACGTAAGCTCCGATGTTCACGAACGAAGGCATCAGCACCACGTTCTTCGCGATGTAGGCGCCGCGGCGCGCGGCAGCGGGGGGAACGACGCGAAATCCGGCACTCGGGAAATCGAACGATTCGAACTTGGAGGGCACCTTGTCGTAATACTTGCCGTCCATGACGCGGTTGTCCTGCAGGCGAAAGGAAAGCAGGACCGCCATCTTCAGCCATTGGTGCGTGACCCACTCGCCGCCGATTTTTTCGGCGACGCGCAGCTTTCCGCTGTCGAGCCCGGCGATCGCCTCTTCGACGGCGTCGCGAAGCTCCGGCGTCGGTTTGAGCGCAACGCGGGCTTCCCAGGCCGCTTCGATGACCTGCCGTGCGCTCATAGGGGGTGAATGAGGCGGCGGATGAATTCGGCGATGCGTTCCATGGCCTGCACGCACTCCTCCAGAGGGGCAACCAGGGCGATGCGGACGTAATTGGCCCCGGGATTCTTCCCCTTCACCACACGGCCCAGGTAGCTGCCCGGCAGCACGAGCACATTGTATTCACCGTGCAGGCGCCGGACGAACTCAGCGTCGTCGATCGGCGTCGGCAGCCAGACATAGAAGCCGCCGTCCGGCCTGCGGGCCTTCACCAGCGGCAGCACCGCGTCGAACTTCTCGGCGTACAGGCGGCGGTTTTCGCGCACGTGCTCTTCGTCGTTCCAGGCCGCGATCGAGGCTTTCTGCACCGCGAGGCTCATCGCCGAACCGTGGTAAGTGCGATAGAGAAGGAAGCTCTTCAACAGCGCCGCATCGCCCGCGACGAAGCCCGAGCGCATACCCGGCGCGTTGGAGCGCTTCGACAGGCTGGAGAACACCACGAGGTTGCGGAAGTCCTTCCGGTTCAGCCGGCAGGCGGCCTCGAGGGCGCCGAGGGGCGGCGCGTCGAAGTAAATCTCGGAGTAGCACTCGTCAGAGGCGATGACGAAGTCGTGCCGGTCGGAAAGCTCGAAGAGCGCCTTCCACTCGCCCAGGGTCATCACGCTTCCGCTCGGGTTCGCCGGCGAGCACGCATACGCAAGCTGGACCCCGGTCCAGCTTTCCGGCTCGCCGTAGACCGGCGTCGCCCCGGCGAGCAGGGCGGCGCCCTCATATATTTGATAGAAGGGATTCGGGCAGACCACCCTGCAGCCCGGGATCGGGTTAAGCACGGCCTGGGCGAAAGAGAAAAGCGCTTCGCGCGAGCCGTTCACGGGCAGTACCTGCGTGGACGGATCGGGTGCCGGGATGCCGTAGCGCCGCCCGAGCCAGCCCGAAATCGCCGCGCGCAGTTCTGGCGTGCCCGCGGTCGCCGGATAGGTGGCGAGGCCGTCGAGCGCGCCGGCGAGCGCGTCCTTGATCAGCCGCGGGGTAGGGTGCTTCGGCTCTCCGATGGAAAGGTTGATCCCGGCGGGCTTGCCGCCGATGAGCGCCCGCAGCTTCTCGAACGGGTACGGCTGCAGCCGCTCGAGGAGCGGGTTCAAGCCTTGCCAGCCCAGCCGCGTTTGCGGTGCTCAGCGACCAAGGTGGTGTAGATGCCGCCGCGCACGTTGAAGCGCGCCTCGAGCTTCATGTAGCGCGGCTTCGTCGCCCGCACGAGGTCGTCGAGGATGCGGTTCGTCACCGCTTCGTGGAACGCGCCTTCGTCGCGGTAGGACCCGATGTACAGCTTGAGCGATTTCAGCTCGACGCACAGCCGATCCGGAACGTAGTCGAGCACGAGCGTCGCGAAATCGGGCTGACCCGTCTTGGGGCAAAGACAGGTGAACTCCGGGATCTCCATGTGGATCCGGTAGTCGCGCTGCGGCGTCGGATTCGCGAACGTTTCTAGCCGCTTGCTCGGTCGGGATGGCACGAGTCAAAAAACCGGCGGAGAAAAAGCGCCGCGATGTTATCATTTTTTGCGTGCGGCTCACTCAAATAAAACTCTCCGGATTCAAATCCTTCGTCGATCCCACGGTAATCCAAGTGCCGGGCCCGCTCGTGGGCGTGGTCGGGCCGAACGGATGCGGCAAGTCGAACGTGATCGACGCGGTGCGCTGGGTGCTCGGCGAGAGCCGCGCCTCGGCGCTGCGCGGCGACTCGATGCAGGACGTGATCTTCAACGGCTCGGTGAACCGCAAGCCGCTCGCGCGCGCTTCCGTCGAGCTCATCTTCGACAACTCGCAAGGGCGGGCCGCCGGGCAGTGGTCGCAGTACGCCGAGATCTCGGTGAAACGCACGCTGCAGCGCGACGGCGAGTCGAGCTACTACATCAACGGCACGCACGTGCGCCGGCGCGACATCACCGACATGTTCCTCGGCACGGGTCTCGGCCCGCGCGCCTACGCGATCATCGAGCAGGGAATGATCTCGCGCGTGATCGAGGCGAAGCCCGAGGAGCTGCGCGTGTTCCTCGAGGAGGCGGCGGGCATCTCGCGCTACAAGGAGCGCCGCCGCGAGACCGAGAACCGGCTCGCCGACACGCGCGACAACCTGGCGCGCGTCCACGACATCCGCCTCGAGCTCGGCGCGCAGCTCGAGAAGCTGGAAGCGCAGGCCAAGGTGGCGACGCGCTATAAGGAGTACCACTCCGACCTGCAACTGAAGCAACATCTTCTCTGGTACCTGCGCCGGCGCGACGCCGCCGCTGAACGCGAGCGCCACGCGCAGGAGATCGCCAAGGTCACCCACACGCTCGAGTCCGAGACCGCGCAGCTGAGGAGCGTGGAATTGCGCGTCGAGACCGCGCGCGCGGCGCACTACGCCGCGGGCGACGCCATGAACGCCGCCCAGGGCGGGCTCTACGCCGCCAATGCCGAGGTGGCGCGCTTTGAATCGGAGCTGCGGCACGCCGAAGAGACGCGCAGCCGCCTGGAGAGCCAGCACACCGAGCGCCGCGCGCAGCTTACCTCGTGGCGCGAGCAGCGCGCCCAGCTCACTCACTCACTGCACTCGTGGGCCGCCCGGGCCACCGAAGCAAAACGGCGGGTCCTCGAAACGAAGGAAAAGCTTCAAGCGCAGCATCTCCTGCTGCCGCAGGCCGAGCAGGCGTTCCGCGCTGCGCAGGAGCGGCTCGAGTCGGCGCGCAGCGCGCTTTCCCGGGCCGAGAGCCGCCTTCAGCTCGAGCAGGCCAATGGCGCACATCTCGAGCGCGCTCAACAGGCGCTCGAGCAGCGTCGCGAGCGGCTCGAGGCGGAGCTCGCCACGCTCGCCGAGCCGGAAGCCGCCGCGCTGCAAACCATCGGGGCGACGATCGCCGAGCTCGAGCAGGCGCTCGGCGCTGCGCAACGCAGGTGCGAGTCGCTGCAGGCAGAGCATGCCGCGGCGGAGGAGCCGCGCGCGCAGGCTGCCGAGGCGCTCGGTGCGGCGCAGCGCGAGCACGCGGCCGCGCATGCCCAGCTCGACACCCTGCGCCAGATCCAGGCCGCGGCCGAGGACAACGCGCCGCTGCAGGAATGGCTCGAGCGGCACGGGCTCGTCCACGCCGCGCGCCTGTGGCAGAAACTGCGCATCGACCACGGCTGGGAGACTGCGGTGGAGGCCGTGCTGCGCGAGCGGCTGCACGCCCTGGAGCTCACGGACTCCGCGCGCCTTGCGTCCGCGCTCGGCGATCGTCCGCCGGTAAAAGCGAGCGTGTTCGATCACGGCGGCCGGCAGGGCGGAGCCGATGCGACCGGCTTGCCGCTGGCGGCGAAGATCCACGTCACCGACCCCGCGGTCGCGGGAGCGCTCGCCGACTGGCTCGCGGGCGTAGTCGCGGTGGAAGGCACTCCCGACGCGCGCATGCGCGAGGCCCTGCCGAGCGGCGCAATCATGGTGAACCGAGACGGCCATCAGTTCACCCGCCATACCGTGAGCTTCCACGCGCCCGATCCCGAGGATGCCGGCCTGCTTGCGCGCCAGGCCGAGATCGAGGAGCTGGACAAGCGCTGCGCCGAGCTCGCGTCGAGCTTGTCGGCGGCTGAGGGCCGTTCGCGCGAGCACGAGGAGCAGGCGACGCTGCGCAGCCAGGCGCTGGAGCAGGCGAGGGAGGAGATCAACGCCCACCAGAAAGCGCTGCACGACGCCCAGATCGAGGACGTGAAGCTCTCGCAGGCCCAGGAGCGCTACCGCGAGCGCAGCGCACAAGTGCGCGCCGAGCTGGAGGGGGTACGTGCCGAGGGCGAGGGCACGCGCCAGGCTCTCGCGGGGTCGAGCGAGCTCGCCGCACGCGTCGCCAACGAGATCCGCGAGCTCAAGTCGCAGTTGGAAGCCGCGCGCGAGGGGCTCGTCGGGGCCGACGCCGCGGCTACCGCGCAGCGGGCCGCCGTGCAGCAGGGCGAGCGCGACGCGCAGGACGCGCTTTTCGGCGAGCGCGAGTGCGCCTCCAAGATTGCGGAAATGGACAACGCGGTCCGCGTGATCGACCAGCAGATCGAGCGTGCCGACGCCGAGGTCGTCCGGCTGAACGAGGAGCTCGCCGCGGACCCGATCCCGTCGGTGCGCGAGGCCCTGGAGAAGGCGGTGGAGCTGAGAATCGCTTGCGAAAAGCAGCTCGCCGAGGCGCGCAACGCCGTGGAGGCCGCTGCTGGAGCGCTGCGCGAGCTGGAAGAGGCGAAGCTCCAGGCCGAGGCGAGCGCCGCCCCGCTGCGGGAGAAGCTGGGCGAGCTGCGCCTGAAGGAGCAGGCGGCGAGGCTCAATTTCGACCAGTTCGCGACGCAGCTCACCGAGGCGGGCGCGAACGAGGAGGTCCTCGCCGCTGAGGCCGAGCGCGCCCCGCGCGCCTCGTCGCTGCAGGGCGAGATTACGCGGATCACGCAGGCGATCAACGAGCTGGGCGCGGTCAACCTGGCCGCACTGGAGGAGCTCCGCACCAGCCAGGAACGCAAGAGCTTCCTCGACGGGCAGGCCACCGACCTCGAAGAGGCGGTGACGACGCTCGAAGACGCGATCCGCAAGATCGACCGCGAGAGCCGCGAGCTCCTGCGCGAGACGTTCGACACCGTGAACGGGCACCTTGCGAAGCTTTTCCCTACGCTCTTCGGCGGCGGCGATGCGAAGCTGGTGATGACGGGCGAGGAGATCCTCGACGCCGGCGTGCAGGTGATGGCGCATCCTCCCGGCAAGCGCAATACCAGCATCCACCTTCTCTCGGGCGGCGAGAAGGCGCTCACCGCCATAGCGCTCGTCTTTTCGCTCTTCCAGCTCAACCCGGCGCCGTTCTGCCTCCTTGACGAGGTCGACGCGCCGCTCGACGACTCCAATACGCTGCGATTCTGCGACCTGGTGAAGCGCATGTCGGCGCAGACCCAGTTTCTGTTCATCAGCCACAACAAGATCTCGATGGAGATGGCCTCGCAGCTCATCGGCGTCACGATGCCCGAGTCGGGCGTATCGCGCGTAGTGGCCGTTGACATCGAGGAGGCGCTGCGCATCCGGGAGGAGCTGGCCGCCTGAATCCGGGGCGGCCTGTCGCCCTCGTTCCCACGTCATGAGCGACCTCGTGCTCGGTCTGCTCGTGCTCGGCGCGGTGCTGTTTGCCGGAGTGCTCGTCTACAACCGCGTGCAGGAGCGCTCGGCGCGGCGCGCCGTGGAGCGCGCGTTCGACTCGCGTCCCGGGGACACGCTGGCCGGCGCAGCGCCGGAGCGGCGCGAGCCCACGCTGCAAAAGACCCCCTTGCCAGCCCCGCCGGACGAGCGGGTGGACTACGTCATCGAGCTCAGGCCCGCGCGCGTTCTCGCGGCCGCGGAGGTGCAGGAGGCGTGGCGGGCAATCGACCAGCGCTTCGGCCGCCGCGCGCTGCTCGCCGCCTCCAACGGCGCCTGGCGCGCCGCGCTGCAGCTCGTCAGCCGCGCCGGCGCGGTGAGCGAAGCGGAGCTCGCCGAGTTCCGCTCCGAAGTGGAAAGCCTGGCTGCGCGCGTGGGGGCAAGCGTCGCGGCACCCGAGATGCGGCCGGCGCTCCAGGCCGCCCGCGAGCTCGACCGGGCCTGCGCGGACAGCGACATCCAGGTCGCGCTGCACGTAGTCGGCAGGGGCATCGAAGCCGATCTCGGCGAGCAGCCGTTCCAGGTGGTGCGGCGCGAGGACGGCGTCACCCTCGTGCTCGACGTGGCGCTCACGCCGAATCTGGGCGCGAGCTACGAGGCGATGGCACGCGCCGGGCGCCGCCTCGCCGAGGCTCATAACGCGCGGCTGGTCGACGACCGCGACAACCTGCTCGACGAGCGCTCGCTCGCCGCGATCGGCGCGCAGCTCGAAGCGGTGCGCCAGACCCTCGCTGCCCGCGGCATCGAGACCGGAAGCCCGCTGGCGCTGCGGCTCTTTTCATGAATGTTGAGCAGAGAGTAAGAAAACTCCGGGAAGCGATCGAGCGGCACAACCGGCTGTACTACGTCGAGGACGCGCCCGAGATCGCCGACGCCGAGTACGACGCGCTGTTCCGCGAGCTGCAGGCGCTCGAGGCCGGGCATCCCGCACTGCGCAGCGCGGATTCCCCGACGCAGCGCGTGGGCGGGGCGCCGCTCGCGGAATTCGGCGAGGTGCGCCACCGCACGCCGATGCTTTCGATCGCAAACGCGTTCGACGAGGAGGAGGTGCGCGCCTTCGACAAGCGCGTGTGCCAGGCCGTCGGAGCCGAGGTGGCCGAGTACGCCACGGAGCCGAAGCTGGACGGGCTGGCGGTCAGCCTCGTCTATCGCGACGGCATGTTGGTCCAGGGAGCTACGCGCGGCGATGGGACGACCGGGGAGGACGTCACGGCGAACCTCCGCACGGTCCGTTCCATTCCCCTGAAAATCCAAAAAAAATATCTGGAAGTCCGCGGTGAGGTGCTGATGTACCAGCGCGACTTCGAAGCCCTCAACAGGCGCCAGCGCGGAGCGGGCCAGAAGGAGTACGTCAACCCGCGCAACGCCGCGGCGGGCGCCGTGCGCCAGCTCGACTCGCGCATCACGGCGTCGCGGCCGCTGCGCTTCTTCGCCTACGCGATCGCGGATGCCGAGCACATCGACTGGAAGACGCAGGCGCAGGCGCTGGAGCGGCTGGAGTCGCTCGGCTTTCCGGTGTGCGGCGAGCGCGATGTCGTGGAGGGAGCGCCCGGGCTTCTTCAGTACTACCGCCGCATCGGCGTCAGGCGCGACAAGCTGCCTTACGCGATCGACGGCGTGGTTTACAAGGTGAACCGCCTGGACTGGCAGAACCGGCTCGGTTTCGTGTCGCGCGCGCCGCGCTTCGCGCTCGCCCACAAGTACCCGGCCGAGGAGCAGACCACCGAGGTTGTCGGCATCGAGGTGCAGGTGGGGCGCACGGGCGCGCTGACGCCCGTGGCCAAGCTAAAGCCGGTATTCGTCGGCGGTGTCACGGTGACCAACGCGACCCTGCACAACGAAAGCGAGCTGCGCCGCAAGGACGTGCGCATCGGCGATACCGTGGTGGTGCGGCGCGCGGGCGACGTGATTCCCGAAGTGGTGGCGGTGCGCACGGAGGCGCGCCCGGCCGGCGCCGAGCCTTTCGAGTTTCCGCGGCGCTGCCCGGTATGCGGCTCGGCCGTGGTGAAGAACGAAGACGAAGCCGTGTATCGCTGCAGCGGCGGGCTGTATTGCCCCGCGCAACGCAAGCAGGCGCTGCTCCACTTCGCCAGCCGCCGGGCGATGAACATCGAAGGGCTGGGGGAGCGGCTGGTGGATCAGATGGTGGACCGGAAGCTTGTGGCGAACCCGGCGGACCTTTACAAGCTGACCCCCCAGGCATTGGAAGCCCTGGAGCGGATGGGGGAGAAGTCGGCGGCGAATCTCCTGTGGGAGCTCGATCACTCGCGCAAGACGTCCCTCGAGCGGCTGATCTATGCTTTGGGCATCCGCAATGTCGGGGAAAGCACGGCACGGGCCCTGGCGGGCCACTTCGGCGACCTCGAGCCGCTCGTACGGGCCAGCGAGGAGGAGCTCCTGCAGGTGCCGGACGTCGGCCCGATCGTGGCGCGCTCGATTCGGCAGTTTTTCGACGAGCGGCACAACCGGCAGGTGATCCAGGAGCTGGTCCGGCGCGGGGTCCGCTGGAACAAGGTCGCCCTCCCGCCCAGGGCCTCGGGAAAGGTGAAGAGCTTCGTGCTGACCGGCACGTTGTTGGGCATGACGCGCGAGGAAGCGCGTGCTGCCATCGAGGCGAAGGGGCACAAGGTCGCCGGCTCGGTGTCGAAGAAGACCGATTACGTCGTCGCCGGCGAGGCGGCCGGCTCGAAGCTCGAGCGGGCGCGTGCGCTGCGGGTACCCGTGCTCGAGGAAAAGGAATTCATCGAAATGCTGCAGAATCTGTGACCCGATGCGCCCCAAGCTAAGAAAAGCCGTATTTCCGGTCGCCGGCCTCGGCAGCCGCTTCCTTCCCGTCACCAAGGCGAGCCCGAAGGAGATGCTGCCGATCGTCGACAAGCCGCTCATCCAGTACGCAGTGGAGGAAGCCGCAGCGGCCGGCATCACCGACATGGTGTTCGTCACCGGCCGCAACAAGCGCGCGATCGAGGACCATTTCGACAAAGCCTCCGAGCTCGAAACCGAGCTCGAGCGCAAGAACAAGGGCGTGCTGCTCGACATAGTTCGCTCGGCGCTGCCCGGGGGAGTGCGCTGCATGTACGTGCGCCAGGCAGAGCCGCTCGGGCTTGGCCACGCCGTGCTGTGCGCGCAGCCGATCGTGGGCAACGAGCCCTTCGCAGTGCTGCTCGCGGACGACCTGATCGACGCCGATCCGCCGGCGATGTGCCGCATGTCGGAGATCTTCGGGGAAACCGGCGCCTCGCTCCTCGGCGTCGAAGAGGTGCCGCGCAGCGAGACCCAGAGCTACGGCATAGTGACGATCGACAAGATGGAGGGCGACAGCGGGCGCATCCACAGCATCGTGGAAAAGCCCAAGCCCGCCGAGGCGCCGTCCAACCTCGGCGTGATCGGCCGCTACGTGCTCACGCCGAGGATCTTCGACATGCTCTCCGAGGTGGCCCCGGGCGCCGGCGGCGAAATCCAGCTGACCGACGCAATCTCGGCGCTGCTCGCGTACGAGCGGGTGCTGGCGGTCCGTCTGCCGGGCAGGCGCTACGACTGCGGATCGAAGCTCGGTTACCTGCAGGCGACGCTCGAGTACGGGCTGCGCCACCCGGAGACCGGCGAGCAATTCGCACGCTACCTGAAGACGCGCCAGGGTGCCTGACGCCGCCGCCACCTGGGCGTTCCTCGAGGACTCCGACCTCATCGCGAGCGCCGAGGAGGTGCAGTCGGCGGTGCGGCGCCTCGCCGCGGAGATTGGCCGCGCTCTCGGCGAGCGCTATCCGCTCGTGCTCGCCGTGATGGGCGGCGCGGTCGTGTTCGCGGGCCAGATCCTGCCGCTGCTGCGGTTTCCGCTCGATTTCGACTATGTCCATGCGTCGCGCTACGGCGCGGGCACGCGCGGGGCGGATGTGGAGTGGCGCGTGCGGCCACCCGACCTCGTCAAAGGACGCACGGTGCTCGTGCTCGACGACATCCTGGATCACGGCGAGACCATGAATGCCATCCGCAAGGGGCTCACCGAGCTCGGCGCGCAGAGCGTGTACGCTGCCGTGCTGGTGGAGAAGAACCTGCTCATCAAGAAGCCGACGACCGCCGATTTCGTAGGCCTGCGCATTCCCGACCGATTCGTGTTCGGCTGTGGCATGGACGCCAGGGGCTTGTGGCGCAATCTCCCCGAGATTCGCGCCATCAGGCAGTAGCGGTGCTCGCGATCATCGGCGGCAGCGGACTCACCAAGCTCGCCAACCTGGAGATCGGCCGGCGCAAGGTCGCGCGCACTCCCTACGGCGACCCCTCGGGTCCGGTCACCTTCGGCCGCATCGGCCGCAGCGAAGTCCTTTTTCTCGCGCGCCACGGCTACGGCCACACCATCGCGCCCCACGAGGTGAACTACCGCGCGAACCTGTGGGCGCTCAAGCAGGCCGGCGCGGACGAGGTGGTATCGGTCGCTTCGGTCGGCGGCATCCGCAACGACATCTGGCCCGGCACGCTGCTGCTTCCGCACCAGATCATCGATTACACCTGGGGCCGCTCCGCCACCTTCTTCGAGGGACCCGGCGCACCCGTCAACCACATCGATTTCACCGAGCCGTATTCGAGGGCGATGCGCGAGCGGCTGCTCGAGGCCGCCGCCGCCGCGGGCGAGCGCATCATGGAAGGCGGCGTGTATGCCGCGACGCAGGGGCCGCGGCTCGAGACCGCCGCCGAGATCAATCGGCTGGAACGCGATGGCGCCGACGTGGTCGGAATGACCGGGATGCCGGAGGCCGCGCTCGCCCGCGAGATCGGGCTGGAATACGCCGCGATCGCGGTGGTGGCGAACTACGCCGCCGGCCGCGGCGACAGCCGGCGCACCGTGCCGCTCGATCGCATCGAGGCCGTGCTGGACGAGGCCATGGGTCGCGTGCGCCGCATCATCGAGAAGCTCTGCGAGCCATGATCCGCCCTGTCCTTCGCATGGGCGATCCGCGGCTCTGGCAGCAGTCCGGGCCGGTCGGCGAGTTCAATACCCGGGAGCTGAACGAGCTGCTGCAGGACATGCGCGACACCATGGCGCATTTGAACGGCGCGGGGCTCGCCGCGCCGCAGATCGGCGTTCCGCTCCGCGTGGTGATCTTCGGGGTCACCGCCAATCCGCGCTATCCCGACATCGAGCCGGTCCCGGACACCGTCCTCATCAACCCGGTGCTTACGCCGCTCTCCGGCGAAGAGGAGGAGGGCTGGGAAGGATGCCTTTCGGTCCCCGGGATGCGGGGCTGGGTGCCGCGCTTCAGGAAACTCAGGTATGCGGGCTACGACGAGCGTGGCAGGAGATTCCAGCGAGACGTCGAAGGCTTCCACGCGCGCGTGGTCCAGCACGAGGTCGACCACCTCGACGGCATCCTCTACCCGATGCGCATCCGCGACCTGACGAAGTTCGGTTTCAACGAGGAGCTGTTCCCGGGCGCCAACCTGCCGCCGGAAGGCTAGGGCGGATGGCCCAGACGGTCTTCAACGGGCAGGGAGAGAAAGTCCGCCTCGATAGGATTCCGACCGAGCCGCCCGGCGGGATCACCAAGGAAAAGGCGCGAAAGCGCTTTGAAGCGCTCGGCGCGGAGCTCTTCGAACTGCAGGACGCGCTGTGGGGCGCCAAGGTGAATAGCGTGATGGTGGTGCTCCAGGGGCGCGACAGCGCCGGCAAGGACGGCGCGATCAAGCATGTCGCCGGCTGCCTCAACCCGCGCGGGGTGAGCGTGGCCTCGTTCGGCGTTCCGAGCGACGAGGAGCGCTCGCACGATTTCCTCTGGCGGGTGCACCGGCATGCGCCCCGGCTCGGCGAGCTCGCGATCTTTAACCGCTCGCATTACGAGGACGTGCTGGTGGTGCGCGTCCACGGCCTCGCGCCGCGGCGGTTATGGAAGGAGCGCTACCACCATATCGCCGACTTCGAGGAGCTCCTGGCCGAGCACGGCACGATCGTCCTCAAGTATTTCCTTCACATCAGCAAGAAGGAACAGAAAAAGCGCCTGCTCGAGCGCGAGAACGATTCCAAGGCCGCCTGGAAGCTGAACGCCAACGACTGGAAGGAGCGCGAGCACTGGGACGAGTACACCGAGGCCTACGAGGACGCGATCTCCAAGACCGCGGCGCCGCACGCGCCCTGGACCGTCGTTCCGGCGGACGCCAAGTGGTACCGAAACCTGGTGATCGCGGAATCGATCGTCGAGGCGCTGCGCCGGCATCGAGCCGACTGGAAAAAGACGCTCGACGAGATCGCCCGGAAACGCCGCGCCGAGCTCGCCGCATACCGCGCGCAGAAGGCGCGTTAGCTAGACCTGCAGCTCCTCGAGCAGGTCCTGCTCGAGCTGTAGTACCGTCTTCGAGTCGCTCAACGACTCGCCCGAGATGAGGAAGACATCCTCGGCGCGGTCGCCGAGCGTGTTGATGCGCGCGGTCTGCAGATTGATGCGGTTACGCGCGAGGATGCGCGCGACTCCGTAGAGCAGCCCCGGGCGGTCGGCGGCAACGATCGACAGCACCTGGTAGGCGCCGCGCTCGTCGGGACGGATGTCGACGCGCGGGGAGATCGGGAAATGGCGCACGCGGCGCGACAGGCGCCCGCCGCGCGGCGGGCCGAGCGGAGCGTCAGACTGCACCTCGGCGGCGAGTTCGGTCTCGATCATCGCGATGCGGTCCTGGTAATGCGGGTCGCGCCCTTCGCCCATGACGACAAAGGTGTCCAGTGCGTAGCCGGTGCGCGTGGTATGCACCTTGGCTTCCGCGATGCTGAAGCCGGCGCGCTCGAAATAGCCGCAGATGCGCGCGAAGAGCGCCTCGCGGTCGCGCGTGTAGACCATTACCTGCAATCCTTCGCCGAACGGCGCGAGCCGCGCCTTGACTACCGGCTTGTCAGTGTCGACCCGGTAATGCAGGTTGCGCGTATGCCACGCGATCTCCTGCGCGTCGTGGCGCAGGAAGTACGCGGTGTCCACGCTCGCCCAGAGCTTCTCCTTGACGCTGTCCGAGAGGGCGTAGAGACGCAGGAGCCGCGCCGCCTCGCCCTGCTTCTCGGCAAGCGCCGCGTCACGCGCAAGCGGCTCGCCGGTGAGCACGCGCCGGGTCGCCCGGAAGAGGTCCTCGAGAAGCTTGCCTTTCCACGCGTTCCAAACCTTGGGGCTCGTGCCGCGCACGTCGGCCACCGTGAAGAGGTAGAGCGCGACGAGGCGCTGCTCGGTGCGCACGAGATGCGCGAAAGCCTGCACTACTTCCGGGTCGTAGACGTCCTGCTTCTGGGCCACGTGCGACATGGCGAGGTGGCGCTCAACCAGGAACTCGACCAGCTCGCGATCCTCGTCCGCCAGCCCGTGGTTCCGGGCAAAGGCCCTCACGTCCTTTGTCCCGAGCTCGGAATGGTCGCCGCCGCGCCCCTTGGCGATGTCGTGGTAAAGGGCGGCCACGTAGAGGAGCCACCGGCGCTCAAAGCCCGCCATCAGCTCGGTGCACAGCGGGAACTCGTGCGCGAACTCCGGCATGGCGAGGCGCCGGAGGTTGCGCACCACCATCAGGATGTGCTGGTCCACCGTGTAGACGTGGAAGAGATCGTGCTGCATCTGCCCCACGATGCGGCCGAACTCGGGCAGGTAGCGCCCGAGGATGCCGTACTGGTTCATGCGGCGGAACTCGTGCAAGACGCCGCGCGGCTGCTGCAGGATGTGCAGGAAGAGCAGCCGCGCGATCGGGTCTCTTCTGAACTTCGCACTCACGAACGCCCGCGCCCGCCAAAGCCCGCGCAGCGTGCGCGCCGTCATGCCGCGCAGCTCCGAGTGATGCATCATAAGGAGGAAGCACTCGAGGATGGCGCTCGGCGTGCGCGCGAACGTGCTTTCCTGCCTGACGTGGAGCAGCTCGCTCCTTATCTCGAAGCGCTCGTTCAGCGCCCGCGGCGCGGTGTCGGGCCACGGCGCAAGGCGCGCCTCGAGGTTCTGCAGGAGGATGGTGTTGAGCTGCGTGACTCCCTGCGCGGTCTGGTAGTAGCGCTGCATCATCGCTTCGCTCGCGAGCCGCGCCGGCGTGTCCTCGTGCCCGAGCTGCCTTGCGAGCGCCGTCTGCAGGTCGAACACGAGGCGGTCCTCGCGCCTACCGGCGAGGTAATGCAGCCGGATCCTGAGATCGTGCAGGTGGCGCTCCAGCCGCGAAAGCTGGCGCGCCTCGTCGCGCTGAATCAGCTTGTGAGGCACGAGGTCGGTCCATTTCCGGCCCATGCCTGCTTTCATCATCCCATTTGCCCTGGCAATCCACTGGATCACCTGGAGGTCGCGCAGCCCTCCGGGCGCCTCTTTCAGGTTCGGCTCGAGGGAGTAGGGCGAGTCCTGGTGCTTGGCGTGGCGCTGCTCCTGTTCGAGCGTCTTCGCCTTAAAGAACGCCACCGGGTCGAAGACGAGCGCCTGCTCCAGGCGGCGGAAGAGCGCTCGGCTGCCGACCAGGAACCTGGACTCGAGCAGCGTGGTCCGGATGGTGACGTCGCCGGCCGCAGCCTCGACGCAGCCTTCCACGGTGCGCACGCTGTGCCCGATCTCCAGGCCGATGTCCCAGAGCCGGCCGATGAGGCGCTCGAGCGCTTCGCGCACCGCTTCGCTCGGGTCAGAGCCGAGCAGCACGAGGAGGTCGATGTCCGAGCTGGGGAAGAGCTCGCCGCGGCCGTAGCCTCCGGTGGCGACGAGCGCGGCTTCGGCCGCCACTCCGGTCTCGCCCCAGACCGTCTTCACGGTGCGGTCTACGAGCTGCGTGTGCTTGGCGAGCAGCGTGCGCGGGTTCGGCCGCCGCAGGTACGCTTCACGCAGCGCCTGCCGCTCGGCCGCCACCTCGGCGCGCAGGTCGAACTTCATGGCGGCGCCAAGGTGCCGTTGGACTTGGTCAGGACCTCGTAGCCGGACTCCGTCACCGCGACCGTATGCTCCCACTGCGCCGAAAGGCTGTGGTCTTTCGTAACTATCGTCCAGCCGTCAGCGAGCTCGCGGATTCCCGGCTTGCCGGCGTTGATCATCGGCTCGATGGTGAAGGTCATCCCCGGCTCGAGCGGCACGCCGACGCCCGGCTTGCCGTAGTGCAGGACCTGCGGCTCTTCATGGAATTTCCGTCCAATGCCGTGGCCGCAGAACTCGCGCACCACGGAGAAGCCGTGCTTCTCGGCATGGCTCTGGATTGCGGCGCCGACGTCGCCGAGACGCCCGCCGGGCCGCACCTGGCGGATCCCGAGCCACATGCACTCGAAGGTCACTTCGACCAAACGCTTCGCCTGGATGCTCGGCTCGCCAACGTAGAACATGCGGCTGCAGTCGCCATGGAACCCGTCCTTGATCACCGTGATGTCGATGTTCAGGATGTCGCCCGGCTTAAGGACGCGCTCGCCCGGTACGCCGTGGCATACCTGATGGTTGACCGACGTACAGATCGACTTCGGGAACGGGCGGTATCCCGGCGGCGCGTAGTTGAGCGGCGCCGGCACGGTCCCCTGCACATCGACCATGTACTCATGGCACAGGTCGTTCAGCTTCCCGGTCGTCACGCCGGATCGAACGTGCGGAGTGATGAAATCGAGCACCTCGGAGGCGAGCCGGCCGGCGATTCGCATGCGCTCCAGCTCTTCCGGGCTCTTCAGGACTACAGCCATCAGACTGATTATGCTATGATTTCAGGCTCAAAATCTTCCCGCGCGTTCGAAAAGGGTCCCGGAATATCCGGGCAGAGCCGCGCGGCAGACTCAACCCTAAGGAGAAGTGAGTGTCGGTAACGATGCGCCAAATGCTGGAAGCCGGGGTCCACTTCGGACATCAGACCCGGTACTGGAACCCGAAGATGGCGCCGTACATCTTCGGTCACCGCAACAAGATCTACATCATCAACCTGGAAAAGACCCTGGCGCTGTACCAGGAAGCGCTCAAGTTCGCCCGCCAGCTCGCGGCAAACCGGGGAACGATCCTTTTCGTCGGCACCAAGCGCCAGGCGCGCGACATCGTGCGCGAAGAAGCAATCCGCTGCCAGATGCCCTTCGTCGACCACCGCTGGCTCGGCGGGATGTTGACCAACTTCAAGACCGTCAAGCAGTCCATCAAGCGGCTCAAGGAGATGGAGACAATGCAGCAGGACGGCAGCCTTGAGCGCATCTCCAAGAAGGAGGCGCTCGGCCTCACCCGCGAGCTCGCCAAGCTGCAGCGCTCGCTCGGCGGTATCAAGGACCTCGCCGCGCTGCCCGACGCTCTCTTTGTCATCGATGTCGGCTACCAGAAGGGTGCGGTCGCCGAGGCAAACAAGCTCGGCGTGCCTGTAATCGGCGTGGTCGATACCAATCACAACCCCGAGGGCATCGACTACGTCATCCCCGGAAACGACGACTCGAGCCGCGCCATCCGCCTTTACGCCCGCGGCATCGCCGACGCCGTGCTCGAAGGCCGCGCCCAGTCGCTCGAAGAGGTAGTCGCCGCCTCGCGCGACGAGTTCGTCGAAGTGGAAGAGGATGAGGGCTCGCGGTAGATTGCTTCGCATGGATATCCACAAAGGGGCTTCGGCCCCTTTTTTTCAACCCGAAGGAGAGTGAGGGAATGGCAGAGATCAGTGCAGGCCTGGTGAAAGAGCTGCGCGAACGCACTGGGCTTCCGATGATGGAGTGCAAGAAGGCGCTCGCCGAGACCGGCGGCGACCTGAAGAAGGCCGAGGAGCTGCTGCGCGTAAAGAGCGGCGCCAAGGCGACCAACGCTGCCGGGCGCATCGCCGCGGAAGGCGTGATCGGT
>DATADT010000342.1:0-2844 GCA_036258355.1 Burkholderiales bacterium | reverse complement strand
AAACAGCGGCTGCTACGCGGCCGCTGATTTCTTGGCCGCGGGCGCTTCGGCCAGCGCCATCCAGGTCGACACCACCGTATCCGGGTTGAGCGAGAGGCTGTCGATCCCCTGCTCCATCAGCCAGCGTGCGAGGTCGGGGTGGTCGGAAGGCCCCTGGCCGCAGATCCCGACGTACTTGCCGTGCTTGCGGCACGCGCGGATCGACATCGCGAGCATCGCCTTTACCGCCGCGTCGCGCTCGTCGAAGCTGCCTGCCACCAGCCCGGAATCGCGATCGAGCCCCAGCGTGAGCTGCGTAAGGTCGTTGGACCCGATCGAGAAGCCGTCGAAGAGCTCGAGGAACTCTTCGGCCAGGATGGCGTTCGAGGGTAGCTCGCACATCATGACGATTCGCAGGCCATTTTTCCCGCGCGATAACCCATGTTGTGCCAGGAGTGCTGAAACTTCCTTCGCTTCGCCCACCGTCCGGACAAAAGGCACCATCAGCTCGACGTTGGTGAAACCCAGCTCGTCGCGTACCTTGCGCATCGCGGCGCATTCGAGCTCGAAGCACTCCCGGAAATCCGGTGCGATGTAGCGCGACGCGCCGCGCCAGCCGAGCATCGGGTTCTCTTCGTCGGGCTCGTAGCGCTCGCCGCCGAGGAGCTTCTTGTACTCGTTCGACTTGAAGTCCGAGAAGCGCACGATCACCGGCTTTGGCCAGAACGCGGCGGCGATCGTCGCCACGCCCTCAGCCAGCTTCTCGCGGTAGAACAGGCGCGGATCGGCATAGCCCTTGCTCTTCTGCAGAAGCTTGGCCTTCAGGTCGGCAGGAAGCTTTTCGTGCTCGAGACAGGCCTTCGGATGCACGCCGATCTCATTGTTGATGATGAATTCGAGTCGCGCGAGGCCCACGCCCGCGTTGGGCAGCTGGGCGAACTCGAAGGCGAGCTGCGGGTTGCCCACATTCATGGCGATCTTGACCGGGATGCGGGGCATCTCGCCGCGCTCGCGAGTCGAGACCTCGAAGGGCAGCAGCCCGTCGAACACGCTGCCGGTGTCGCCGTCGGCGCAGGACACGGTGACCGGCTGCCCGTCCTTGAGCCGCTCAGTGGCGTCGCCGCAGCCCACGATCGCCGGGATGCCGAGCTCGCGCGCGATGATTGCGGCGTGGCAGGTGCGCCCGCCGCGGTTGGTGACGATGGCGGCGGCGAGCTTCATCACCGGCTCCCAGTTCGGATCGGTCATGTCCGTGACCAGCACGTCGCCCTTCTTGACCCGCCCCATCTGGGACGCATCGGGGATGATGCGTACCGTGCCGCTGCCAATCTTGTGGCCGATCGCGCGGCCGCTCGCGAGCACCCGGGAGCTACCCTTGAGCGCGAAGCGCTCCTCGACGTCCCGGGCACGCGACTCGACGGTTTCGGGGCGGGCCTGCAGCACGTAGATGCGGCCGTCCGCGCCGTCCTTCGCCCACTCGATGTCCATCGGCCGGCCGTAGTGCTTCTCGATCGCGACCGCGTAGCGTGCGAGCTCGAGCACCTCGCCGTCGGAAAGGGAGAACGAGTTGCGCTCGGCTTCGGGCACATCCATCACGCGGGTCGACTTGCCGGCCTTATCCGACTCTCCGAACACCATCTTTTGGAGCTTGGAGCCCAGGCCTCGGCGCACGATCGCCGGGCGGCCCTTCTCCAGCATCGGCTTATGCACGTAGAACTCGTCCGGGTTGACCGCCCCCTGAACGAGCAGCTCGCCCAGCCCGTAGGACGAGGTGATAAAGACGACATCCCGGAACCCCGATTCGGTGTCCAGGGTGAACATCACGCCGCTCGAGGCGAGGTCGCTGCGCACCATCTGCTGGACCGCCGCCGAAAGCGCTACCTGATCGTGGGCGAAGCCGTGATGAGCGCGATACGAAATCGCTCGGTCGTTATAAAGCGAGGCGTAGACGTGCCGGATAGCCTCCAGAACGTTCTCTGCGCCGCGGATGTTGAGGAAGGTTTCCTGCTGGCCGGCGAAGGAAGCCTCGGGCAAGTCCTCGGCGGTCGCCGAGGAGCGCACGGCGAACGAGGTTTCGCGTGAAGTGGTTGCGCTAAGCTCTTGATACTTTGTCCGTATCTCTTCCTCAAGCAAAGGCGGAAAAGCCTGCTTGAGGATCCACGAGCGCAGCTCCGTGCCGCACTTGGTTAAGGCATCGACATCTTTCGGATCGAGCGTGCGCAGACGCTCGTCGATGCGCGGACCGAGCTCGCCCAGGAACTCCCGAAAAGCCTGTGCGGTCGTGGCAAACCCGCCCGGGACGCGGATTCCCGCGGCGGCGAGCCCGCCGATCATTTCTCCGAGCGAGGCGTTCTTTCCGCCGACCTGGGCCAGGTCCTTCAGGCGGAGATCTTTAAGCCACGCTACACGCATTCGTTTGGTATTTTAGGGGCTATGACGCAGCGCCGCACCGTGTTTTTCGTTTCCGACGGCACCGGTATCACGGCGCAGATGCTCGGACACAGCCTGCTCACCCAGTTCGAGGGGGTCGAGTTCAATCAGGTCACCCTTCCCTTCGTCGACTCCACCGAGAAGGCGGAGGAATGCCTCGCGCGCATCAGCGCCGAGTCCGACAACGGCCAGCCGATCGTGTTCTCGACGCTGGTCAACAACGACGTGCGCGCCGTGGTGCGCCGGGCGAACGCACTGTTCATCGATTTTTTCGAGAGCTTCATCGATCCGCTCGAAGCGGGCCTCGGCATCAAGTCGAGCCACACCATCGGGCGCTCGCACAGCGCGATGGACAAGAAGGAGTACCAGCAGCGCATCGAGGCGATCAATTTCGCCATGGCGCACGACGATGGCGCGTCGCACCGCGAGCTCGGC
>DATADT010000341.1:0-8915 GCA_036258355.1 Burkholderiales bacterium | reverse complement strand
CGCCGACCTGGTCTGGGCCGTGATCGCCAGCATGTACATCGGCAACGTGATCCTGCTCATCATGAACCTGCCGCTCGCCGGCCTGTTCGCGCGGCTGCTTAAGGTGCCCTACCGCTGGCTCTACCCGCCGATCCTGGCGCTTTGCATCGCCGGGGTGTACTCGCAGTCGAACAGCGTCGAGGACTGCTGGCTGCTCGCCGTGTTCGGCGCGCTCGGCTGGCTGATGAAGCGCTACGACTGGCCGGCGGCGCCGATGGTGCTCGGCCTCGTGCTCGGGCCGCTCTTCGAGACCGCGCTGCGCCAGTCTCTCACCCTATCGCACGGCAGCGGAGCGATCTTCGTCACCCGGCCGATCTCGGCGACGTTGCTCGCGCTCGCCCTGGTCGCGGTAGCAGCCCCGCTCTTCTTCCGCAAGAAGCCAATCACCGCATGAAAGAAAGAATCGGCGTCGACATCAATCAGAAGCTCGCCCTGGAAGCAGCCGTCGATTGGGCGGTGGCGCACGAGGTGCCGTACATCGATCTCTGCCTCGACCAGACCCCGGAGCTGCTGCAAAAGGACTCGCCCCGGCTGAAGAAGGCGAAAGCCAGGCTCGACAAGGCGGGAATTTACCTCGGGCTTCATACGCTCTCGGCCGTGAACATCGCGGAGACCTCGCCCTTCGTCGCCAACGCAGCCGACGACTACCTCGAGGCCTACCTCGACGCGGCCCGCCGGCTGGGCGCCGGCTGGATCGTGGTGCACGGCGGCTACCATTTCGGCTCCGACAAGCGCGCGCGTATGGACGCCGCCGTGGCGCGCATCGGGCAGGTTTGCAGAAAAGCAGAGCGCAAGGGCGTCCGGCTTCTGCTCGAGAACCTAAACCCGGAGCCCGAGCAAGCCGAGGTGCACTATCTCTGCAACGATCTCGAGGAGTGCCGCTACTACTTCGAGCGCCTCGACTCGCCCGCGCTCGGCTGGAGCTTCACCGTGAACCACGCGCACATCCGCCCGAACCGCATCCCGGCGTTCATGGCCGGGCTCGACATGCGCCGGTGCGGCGAGGTGCGCCTCGCCGACTGCCGCGGCACGCACGAGGAGCACCTCAAGCCCGGCGAAGGCACGATCGACTTCCCCGCGGTGTTCGCCGCCATCGAGGCGAGCGGCTACCGCGGTCACTATATGCAGGCCTACGGCAGCCTGGACGACATGCTGGAAGGGCGCGAAGTGCTCGCGCAGCTGGCAAAGGAGGCTCTCAAGTGAAGCGCATCGGATGGCGGCTTTCGTTGATGGGAAGGCTGCTTGCCTTGATTGCTTTTCCGAGCTTGGCGGCAGAGCCGGACAACATCCAGCGCCTGAAGGTCCCGCCCCCGCCCTGGCCGCAGGGCGACGAGCGCGGCATGGCGAACCAGATCGGCCCGGCGACCTACCAGCGCTGCGCCTGGCACATGCAGCAGCCGGGCGCGAAGGCGTACGAGCTGTCGCATGTGCGTTCGAACACGATGCCGCTCTCGCCCTTCGCAGGGCCTTACACGGTCAAGCCGGAGCCGAGCGCGGGCATTCCCGGCACCGCGCACCTCTACAACATGGAAACCCTGAACCAGGGAGCGCAGCCCGCCCAGCAGGGAACGCAGATGGACGCGCTCGGGCACTTCGGCGCCTTCAAGCAGCCGTGGGACGGAAAGTCCGATTTCCCCGCCGGGCAGGCCGTCTACTACGGCGGCTTCACCCAGCAGGAGGTGAAGCCGACGCCGGACTCGCCGCTGCTCAAGCTCGGGATGGAGAAGGTGCCGCCGATCGTCACGAGCGCCGTGCTGCTCGACGCGAAGTCCTACCGGAAGAAGACGATGGAAGCGGGCGAGCTCGTGACCGCGGCCGATCTCGAGGGGATGCTCAAGGCCCAGGGGCTCGCAAAGCGCGGGGTTCTGCCGGGCGACGTGGTCTACGTGCGCACCGGCTGGGGCGAGCACTGGCGCGACCCCGACACCGAGAAGTTCTATTACACCAAGGCGCCCGGGCTCTCCTTCGACGCCGCACAATGGCTGGCCGGGCGGCGCATCGTGCTGATCGCGCTCGACACGCCTTTCGTCGACACGGTGGCGGACGGCCAGCTCCAGGGCAAGGCGGGTCCCGCGCCCGGCACCCCGCCCGGGCTCCCGTTCGCGGTGCACCACCACATGCTGGCGCAGGCCGGAATCCACCTGATCGAGAACGCCAAGCTCGATGAGCTCGCGGCCGAGCGCGTCTGGACCTCGTGCACCATGATCTTGCCGCTGCGCGAAAAAGGGGCGGCCGGTTCCGCCGTCCGCCCGGTCGCTATCGGGGCACCGCGGCAGGCAGCGCCAGCTGCACGAAGATGAGGAGCAAGCCGATCACCGAAACGGTCCACACCGCGGTGCGCAGCCATGGAATCCCCGCGATATAGACCACGGCGTAGACGAGCCGCGCCCAGAAGAAGAGCTGTGCGCCGAGGAGCGTGGTCGGGTTGGTTTTGCCCGCGAGCACCGCGATCAGCACCAAAGCGGCGAAAAGCACCAGGTTTTGGAGCATATTGTGGTGCGCGCGCTGCGCCCGGCCAGCCCAGCCGGTGAAGGGCGGCAGGCCTGCGCGGTTGCCGGCGAGCGCCGGCAGGCCGACCTGCAGCGTTGCGCCGCCCACGGCGACGAGCATCTGGACGAAAGTGAGCGCGACCGCCCACAGCAGCCAAACAAGCTCTGGTTTCATGGCAATACCTCCGAGGGAGGCATTGTCATCCAAACGCTGCGAGCGCGTTCAGCGCTGCCAGGATGCGCGGCGGAACTTCTTGCGGCGCGACAAGACCGACAGCGGGAGGCCTGCGAACTCGTGCACTTTGTCGCGGATCGTGCCCCGCAGGTCGGCGGGAAGCGCCGCGGCGGCATCCTCGAATAGCGCAACCACATCCCGCGATGCGGGACCGTCGTGGAAGAAGCCGCGCTCCTTGTCCCAGACCAAGGCGCGCTCGCTCGCGTCGCCGCCGTAGCACAGCTGGAACAGCGTCACCTCGCCGTCCGCCTGCCAGACAAAGAGGTCGAAATACTCGTCGTGGAACCAGCGCCGTTTGGCCGGCGGGTCGTCGGCGACGCCTAGGATTTCTTTGAGCATGTCTTCGTCAACTTTTTAACTGCAGCAGCGTTGCTGCGTTCTGTCGCCGAATCGTTACCCCCTCCTGCGGCGCGGCGAATCCGCGCCCGTGTGTCGGGAAACTTCCCGGCGCGCGCTCATTCTATTACGTCAGCCGATTTTTCGTAGACCCGTAGGACGGTGCGTTACTTGCTCTGCGGGATGGTAGGCGGGCACTTGTTGTTGTCTCATAACTGTACAAGGAACCGGCGTACTTGCGATACACATTCTTGCTTGCTCTAAGATGTTGAGAGGATCACTATGTATGAAGAGGTGACGGTGATGCGATCGGGCAGCGGAAATAGCGGACGCCAAGAAGACGTCCTCAGGTCCCTGACGCAGTTCAGCAAAGAGCACCGCGCGGCGCGGTGGGCCGGCACTTTCGCCGCCTTCCTCGAGAGCATGTTCCCAGCCGACGCGCGCGGCATCGCGCGCGCGAGCCACCAGTACATCTGGGACATGATGCGCACCGAAGGCTTCGAGGACGCGAACGGCCGGCTGCGCTGTGAGCTGTTCGAGGACGAGCTCTACGGCATCAACGACACGATCGAGCGCGTGGTCGACTACTTCAAGGCGGCCGCGGCCGGGTCCGAAGTCGGCAGGCGGCTGCTGCTGCTGCTCGGGCCGCCCTCCGGCGGCAAGTCCACCATGGTGATCCTGCTCAAGCGCGGGCTCGAGGAGTACAGCCACACCGACGCCGGCGCGCTCTACGGCATCCAGGGCTGCCCGGTGCACGAGTCGCCGCTGCACCTCGTGCCGCATACGCTGCGCGGGCAGTTCCGTTCCACCTACGGCGTCGACGTGACGGGCGAGCTCTGCCCGTACTGCGCCACGCGCCTGCAGCACGACTTCGCCGGCGACTTCATGCAGGTGCCGGTCGAGCGCATCTTCATCTCCGAGGCCGGCCGGATCGGCGTGGGCACCTACGCGCCGCACGACCCGAGCACCGCCGACATCGCCGACCTGGTGGGCTCGGTCGATCTCTCCAAGGTGGCCGAGTTCGGCGACGAGGGCGACCCGCGTGCCTGGTCCTGGTCGGGCGCGGTGTTCGCCGCCAGCCGGGGGGTTCTCGAGATGATCGAGATCCTGAAGGTGAAGCGCGAGTTCCTGTACCTCCTCCTCACCCTCACGCAGGAGAAGAACGTCAAGGTGTCGCGCTTCCCGCTCATCCACCTCGACGAGACCATTCTCGCGCACACCAACCTCGCCGAGTTCCGCAAGTTCCTGCAGGAGGCCGAGAACGAGGCGCTGCTCGACCGCATGGTCATCGTGCAGGTGCCCTACACGCTCTCCTACAAGGAAGAGGCGCGGATCTACCGCAAGCTCGTCTCGTCCACCCAGGCGTTCCGCGAAGTGCACCTCGACCCGCACGCGCTCCACGTCGCCGCGGTGTTCGCGGTCCTCACGCGGCTCGCCGAAGGCGAGGAGCGCGAGACCGACAACCTGAAGAAGGTACGCCTGTACGCGGGCGAGGACGTCGAAGGGGTTTCGCAGTCGCAGTCCGAGGTGGAGAAGCTGCGCGCCAAGAACCCCGACGAGGGGCTCGCGGGGGTGTCGCCGCGCTTCGTGATCAATGCGCTCTCGAACGCGATCATCCAGTCGCAGGCGAAGAGCCTCACCACCATGAACGTCCTGATCGCGCTCAAGGACGCGATCGACTCGGACGTGCGCATCGACGGCAAGAAGAAGCGCAAGTGGATCGATTTCCTGGTCACGGTGCGCAAGGACTTCTACAACCGCTGGGTCAAGGAGGACGTGCACAAAGCGCTCTTCGTCTCGTTCGAGGACGAGGCGCAGCAGCTGCTCGACAAGTACCTCGACGAGGTGGAGGCCACGCTCGACAACCGCAGCATTAAAGACCCGATCACCAACGAGGAGCGCAAGCCCGACGAGCGCTTCCTGCGCTCGGTCGAGGAAAAGATCAAGATCTCCGAGTCTGGCAAGCTGTCGTTCCGGCAAGAGGTGGTGAGGAAGGCGATGGGCGCCTACAAGCGCGGCGAGAAGTTCACCCTCGACAACCACGCGCCGCTGCACGACGCGGTGGAGCAGTATCTCTTCGAGCAGCGCCGGGACGTGCTGCGCCTGGTTTCGTCGGCGTCGCGGCCGGACGAGGAGACGCGGCAGAAGATTTCGGTGGTCGAGAAACGCCTGGTCGACGAATACGGCTACGACACGCACAGCGCCCGCGAGGCGCTCAACTACGTGACCACCCTCCTGGCGCAGGAATGAGCTAGCGTCATGATCCGCATCGCGGCCGAAACCCCCTGGTACGACCTCTTTTCGCGGGGCGCCAGGGACTGGCTGAGGCACAACCAGAAGGTGCGCGCCGCGGTGAAGGAAAGCCTGCCGGAGCTGCTCGCCGGCGCCGACCTGATCAGCCGCCCGGGCAACCGCACGGTCGCGGTGCCGGTGAAGTTTCTCGAGCACGCCCGCTTCCGCCTCCTCGACCAGGACACCCAGACCGGTGCCGGCCAGGGCAAGGGCCAGCCGGGCGACGTGCTGCGACCGGCGCGTGAGGAAGGCGACCCGCGCGGCCAGGCCGGCACGGGCGACGGCGAGATCCGATTCGTGGTCGAGCTGAAGGTGGATGAGATCGTCGACTGGCTGTGGGAGGAGCTTAAGCTCCCGGAGCTCAAGCCCAAGCGCTCCTCGGCGCTCGATGAGCCCGACTACGTCCGAGAAGGCTGGGACAAGCGCGGCGCGCGCTCGCGCCTGGACCGCCGCCGCACGATGAAAGAGGCGGTCAAGCGCCACGCGGTGCAGGACGACGGGCTGCCGATCATCAACGACGACCTGCGCTTTCGCCAGCTGCATCGCCGGTCCATGCCGGCGACCAATGCCGCGGTGATATTCGCGCTCGACGTCTCCGGCAGCATGGACGAGGCGCAGCGCCGGCTCGCGAAGCAGTTCTTCTTCTTCGCGCTGCAGGGCATCCGCCGCCAGTACACCAAGGTCGAGACGCTCTTCCTCGCGCACGCCGCGCAGGCCTGGGAATTCGAGGAGAGCCAGTTCTTTCAGGCGTCCTCGAGCGGCGGCACGGTGAGCTCGAGTGTCGCGCGCCTCGCGCTGGAAACGCTGCAGACGCGCTACGACCCGAGCCGCTACAACGCCTACTTTTTCTATGCCTCGGACGGCGAGAACGCCGCCGAGGACCGCGAGGCGGCGCGCGCCGCGCTCGGCGAACTCGCGGGCCTGCTCAACTACGCCGGGTACGTCGAGACCGGCGGCGTCGCGACCTTCCGCCCCCGCGAGACGCAGCTCGCCGAGCTGTTCAACGAACTGAAGACCAAGGGCCATCCGGTCGGCGTCAGCCACCTCGGCTCGCAGGACGACATCTGGCGCGCGATCAGGGAGTTTTTCACCGAGCAAGCCGCGGATGACTGAGCTCGACGGCTACGCCGAGCGGATCGAGTCGCTCGCGAAGCGCCTCGGCCTGGATTACTACCCGGTCGACTTCGAGCTCGCGCCGCAGAGCCTGATGACCGAGATCGCGGTCTACGGCCTGCCGATCCGCATGCCGCACTGGTCCTTCGGCGTGCGCTACATCCACCAGCTCGTGCGCCAGAGCATGGGGCACTCCAAGATCTTCGAGGTCATGTTCCCGGGCGATCCGTGCCGTGCGTTCCTGATGGACTCGAACTCGCTCGCGGAGAACGCGCTGGTCACGGCGCACGTGATCGGCCACGCCGACTTCGCCAAGAACAACCAGCTGTTCGCACGCTTCCACGACATGGCCGGCGGCAACATCGTCGAACACGCCGCGGCGCACGCGCAGCGCATCCAGCAGGCGATCGAGACGGCGGGCCTGGAGCGCGTCGAAGCAGTGCTCGACGCCGCGCTCGCGCTCGAGTCGCACGTCGACGTCACGGGCGAGCTGCACCGCGCGCGCTACCCGGAAATGGTCGCCGACAAGCCCGCCGCGAAGCTGGGCGCGTTCCAGAAGCGCTTCCAGGCGCTGCCGGGCGAGTCGGAGCCCGAGCCGCCGCCGATCGGGCCGCTGCGCGCGCGCGTGCCGCCGCACCCGGAATACGATCTGCTCTGGTTCATCGCCAACTACGCTCTCGAGCTCGAGCAATGGGAGCGCGACATCTTCCTCGCGGTGCGCGCCGAGTCGCTCTATTTCTACCCGGTGTTCGCCTGCCAGATCATGAACGAAGGCTGGGCTTCGTACTGGCACGCGCGCCTGCTGCGCGAGGCGGAGTTCCTGCCGCAGCCGACCTACGTTGCGGCGGTCAAGGCGCATTCCGACGTGGTGCGACCATTCGCCTCGGGGGAGGAGACCGCGCTCGGCATCAATCCCTATCACCTGGGCTTCACGCTCTGGGAGACGATCGTCGAGCGCCACGGCATGGTGCGCGCGCGCGAGGTGATGCGAGAGGAGGACGACTTCGGCTTCATCCGCAACTGGCTCGACCGCGAGCTCGCCGAGAAGCTCGACCTCTTCGTCTACGAGGTGCGGCGCGGCGACGAGATCCGCGTGGCCAACCGCGATCTGGAGGCGGTGCGCGAGGCCATCCTCGCGCCCAAGTTCAACTTCGGCGCGCCGCGCGTCGCCGCGGTCGAGCTCAAGCCCGACGGCGGGCTGGTGCTCGCGCACGACCACGAGAGCGACGGCCGCGGGCTCGACGCGGCGCGTGCCAAGAAGGTGCTCGAATACACGCGCCGCGTGTGGCGGCGCCCGGTGCGCCTGCACACGGTCAACGACCGCGGCGAGCCGATCGAGCTGCTTGCTTAGATAATGATGACGAGCAGCAGGACGATGATGATGATGAGCAGCAGCTGCTCGTTCGTCAGCTGCCCGCCCGCCAGCGCGGCGTCGAGCCGCCCGGCGAGCTGAAGCACTTCCGCGTCGGACATCGCGTCGACGCGCGCCGCCGCCTCCTGCGGCACGATCCCCATTTTCGATAGAGCCGCTGCGAGCTCGGGGCGCTCCACCAGCGCCCGCACGCGCACGCGCTCGCCCTGCGCGTGGGCGCTGTCCGTGGCGATGACTCCCGCATGCGCCTGCGGCGCGAGAAGAGCGGCCGCAAGGCCGAACGCGAGCACCATCCAGGAATCGACGAGCAGCTTTCTCAGTCGGCAGGTCATGGCCACTCCTTTTGGTAAGGCAAAAATATAGCCTACACTCGGAAGCATGCAAGCTTTCTTCATCGACCCCAAGGACATAAGCCTCGCGCTGGGCGAGGCGCCCAAGCCGCAGCCCGCGCCGGGAAAGCTGCTCGTGCGCGTGCGCGCGGCGGGACTGAACCGCGGCGAGCTCCTGCGCCACGGGCTCACCAAGCCCGGCCCCGCGAAGATTGGCGGCACCGAGGGCGCGGGCGAGGTCGAGGGCAGCGGCGCGCGCGTGATGGGAAGACTTCCGGCAAGCTTTGCCGAATATGCGCTGATGGACGAATCCGACGCGATCCCCGTGCCGCCGAGCCTCTCGTGGGAAGAGGCGGCCGCGATCCCGATCACCTTCCTCGTCGTGTACGACATGCTGGTGCAGCAGGGCGCGCTCAAGAAAAACGAATGGCTTCTCGTCACCGGCGCAGCGGCAGGCGTCGGGGTCGCTGCGCTGCTTGCCGGAAAAGCATTGGGCGCGAAAGTGATCGGAACTTCGGGGTCCGAGGACAAGCTGAAGAAGCTTTCCGCGCTCGGGCTCGACGTCGCCATACCGACGAGAAAGCCCGACTTCGCGACGAAAATCCTCGAAGTGACCGGCGGCAAGGGCGCCGACCTCGTGGTGAACAATGTCGGCGGCTCGGTGTTCGCCGAGTGCGTGAAGTCGCTCGGCTACGAGGGACGCCTCGCCA
>DATADT010000340.1:0-2640 GCA_036258355.1 Burkholderiales bacterium | reverse complement strand
GAGCGCGAACGCGCCGCCGGTGACGTAGGGGACGAGTTGCGCGGGATTCGCTTCGTTCATCCTAGAATCGGGCTATGCAACTGATTGCGCGGCTGGAGGTTCTTGCGGGGAAAGAGGAAAGCCTCTTTCGCGCGCAACTATGGCGTGAAGATATCGCGCGGCTGCGCAAGCTCCAGCAGCTTGCAAAGACGGCAAAGGACGCCGAAGCGTTCAAAAAGGCGGGCATGCGCATCCGCTGGACCCAGGGCGACGCGCGCACGCACGAGCTGCGCGAGCCGCTCGAGCGGCTGCTCGCGGCGGTGTATGCCTTTGAGAAGGATGGCGCGCCGGAAGCGCCGGTCGTCGAAGCCTGGGAAGCCTTGCATCGCGCCCGCATGGAGAGGCTGGTCGGCTGCCTGTCCACACCCGTGCCCAAGCCGGTCGACTAGGCCTTCGCCTTGCGGCAGAACACTTCGTAGAGCGCGGCGAGCAGCGCCGGCGCCTCGCGCCCCGCGAGCGAGTAGTAGATCGTCTGCCCGGCTCGGCGGCTCGTCACCAGGCCGCGGCTGCGGAGCAGCGCGAGGTGCTGTGAAAGCGCCGACTGGCTCACGTCCACCACGCGCTCGAGCTCGCCCACCGATTTCTCGCTCTCGGCGAGCTGGCAGAGCACCAGCAAGCGCACCGGGTTGGACATCGCCTTAAGCAGCCCGGTGGCGCGCCGCGCGCGCGACTGAAGCTCGCCCAGGTTCATTTCCGAAACGTCGCTCATGTCGGGCAAGCCGGCGCGCAGCCGGCGAAGCCGTCGGCGGCCATCTTGGCCTCGTACTTGGGCGCGACCTGCGACCCGGGCGTGAGCGTCGCCTTGACCTCGGCCCAGTTCGCCGGCTTGAGCACCACCAGCCAGCCGGCGCCGTAGGGATCCTCGTTGGCGAGCGCGGGCTTGCCGCTGAGCGCTTCGTTCACCTCGGCGACCGTGCCGGCGACGGCGGATTTCGCCGGCCCGACCCACTTTCCCGACTCCACCGTGGCGCACGACTTGCCCGCGTCGACCCCGCGCCCGACCTTCTTCGGCGTGTAGGCGACGAGCTGGCCGGCCATCGCGGTCGCGACCGCGGTCATGCCGAGCTTCACGTTGCCGTCGGGAAGCTCCCGGTACCAGATGTGGTTCTCGACGTCGTAGAGCAGCTCGTCGGGCAGGTTGCAGCCGCGCGCGCTAGCCATGCCTTCTCTCCGCCTCGTTTTCGCTGCGCAGCGGGCGCGACGCGCAGCAGAATTCGCCCAGGCCTTCGACTTCCAGCTTGCCGCGCACGAAGAGCCTCAGGTGCTCGACCAGCATTTTCATCATCAGCTCGGTGCGCGCGTCCGGCTTGTCGGCCAGGAGATTGTAGTGGTACGCGATCTCGCGGCACGTCTCCCGGCAGGCGTTGAAGCTCGGCACGCCGCGCGCGCCCTGGCGGTGCAGCGCGAGCAGCCGAAAGCCCTCGCTCGTCTCGCCGGTGGGCGCTTCACCGCGCGCCCTGACCCACTCCTCCAGCACCGCTTCGGCCTGCCGCAGCAACTCTTCTTTCATAAAAATTTCCTCAAAACTTCCATTCCATCAGACACATTCTCATGCACGCCGAGCTTGCGCGGCGAAAGGCCGAGCGCGATGCCGAGGAGCTGGGTGAAGTAGAGCATCTTCACCCGGGTCTTCTCGCCGAGCTTCTTCTCGGCGCGCACCTGGTGCATCTCCAGGCCGGAATGGCAGGTCGGGCATTCGGTCGCGATGACGTCCGCGCCCGCGGCTTCCGCGGCGCGCAGGATGTTGAGCACGAGCCGGGTCGAGGTGTCGCTGTCCGAGAGCGTATGCGCGCCGCCGCAGCACGCGGTCTTCAACGGGAAGTCAACGTTCTCCGCGCCGGCGGCGGCGAGGAGGTCGTCCATGAAGTGCGGCTTGGCGGTCGATTCGCTGCCCGGCCCGCGGTCCTTCTCGGGAAAGATGTGGCGCGGCCGCGTGTACATGCAGCCGTAGTAGTTGGCGACTTTCAGGCCCTTGAGCGAGTTCTTCACGCGCCGCCGCAGCTCCTCCTCGCCCACGCCGTCCTTGAGCCAGTCGAGCGCGTGGATGGTCTCCACCTGCCCGGCCCTGTAGGTCGCATGCCCGGCCTTCTTCGAGATGCGCTCGACCACCTCGCGCGAGTCGGCGTCGTGCGCCAGGTCGTGCTCGGCTTTCTTCAGGTTGTGGTAGCAGCCATTGCACGGCGCCATGACCACGTCGGCGCCCATCTGGTTTGCGGCGATCGACATCACGCGCGAGGAAAGATAGGTCTGCAGCTTGGGGTCGACGTTCTTCACCTCCATCGCCCCGCAGCAGTTCCAGTCCTTCACCTCGTCGAGCTTGAGGCCGAGCGCGCTGCCCACGACCTTGGTCGACTGGTTGTACGCATGCCCGGTGCCCTCGAGCGCGCAGCCCGGGTAATAGGCGACACGCTGATACTTTGAATGGGTCGATTTACTCAAGTGACAGCGCCTTTCGTTGCCTGGCTTCCTGCTCGTCCACGTACTCGGAGATCGCGGCGCGCGCTTTACTCCAGCTCTTGGTTCTGGGACGAAAAACGAACGCCAGCGCCATCGCGAACCCCTGCTTGAAGGGCAGCCGGCGCGCCACGCGCTTCACCATCT
>DATADT010000339.1:0-2444 GCA_036258355.1 Burkholderiales bacterium | reverse complement strand
AACTACGTCCGGGCGGCGCTTGAAGATCTTGCCGCCGGGCGAAAGGTCGCCACGCCCTCCACCCGTCCCTTCGGCTGCACCGTCGCCTACAGCGGCGATTAGGCTCTACGACGCGCCGAAGCGAACGTCGCCGTACCAGGCGCGCATCGAGCCGCCGGCATCATCGCAGTCGGTCATGACCGCGACGCCGTCCGCGGCCGCAATGTCGATGCCGAAGTAGCGCTTGAAGTCGGCGCGCACGTTGCGCCGCTCTTCGTGCCACTGACCGGCGCCCGACGCGCCGGAGCGTAACGCCACCATGTGCGCCTGCCGCGTATAAGCGCTCGGCCAGTCGCTTCCCTGCGGTTCAGTACTCGCCCATACGTATACGAGCGTGCGAGTGCGGGACAACATTTGGCCGCTTCCCAGCACGACATACACGCGTGCCGGGAAGTCATCGCCCTTCTTTTCGCGTTCACGCACATCGGGATACACCCGCTCGACCTTCCAGCGCCAGCGCAGCACTGGCGTGCGCTCGAGATCGATTTTTTGCTTCCGGATCCAGCCCGAAGCGCTCGCCTGGCAATCCGCCTGGAGAACCTGCACTCCCGAATCCCGGATGAGACGGTAGCGGGTCGGTTGCTTGCCCTCAAAGGTCTGCTCGGTCCAGCCGTCGAGCCCGGTGGCCGAGAACAGCCCCGCCTGGGCAAGGGCCGCGGGCGCAAAAAGCGCCAGCAGGAGAAGCGCAGCAGCCTTCACGCCTCTGACGCCGCGGGGTGACAGGCGCAGGCCTCGCCGTGCGCCGCATGGATCAGCTCTTCCAGGATGCCGCAATCGGCGACGCGGTGACCGCTCTCGCATTGCGCGCTCAGCGCCTCCAGTTGGCCCTCCAGCGCCTGCAACGCCTTGCGCTTCGCCTGGACGCGCTCCAGGTGCGTGCGCACCAGCGTGTTCACCTGGTCGCACGACACGCGCGTGTCGCGCGACAGCTCGATCAGCCGCCGGATCTCCGCCAGCGGCATGTCGAGCGAGCGGCAGTGGCGCACGAAGTTGAGCCGCTCGAGGTGCCGCGGGCCGTAAGCCCGGTAGCCCGACGCGGTGCGCGCCGGCGCATCGAGCAATCCCTCACGTTCGTAGTAGCGCACCGTCTGCACATCCACGCCCGCCTGGCGGGCAAGCTCTCCGATTCGCATAGACAGTTTGACCTTGTAGCGGCTACAGGGTTTTTGATTGCCTCGTGAGCGACGCCTGCTGCACCCACAAAGAGATATCGTACCCCCGGGTACTGTGGATCGCCCTTGTCGCGAACGCGGCCATGTTCCTGGTCGAGGTCGTGGCCGCTGCGTGGTCCGGATCCTCCGCGCTCGCCGCCGATGCGGGCGACTTCCTGGGCGACTCGGCCAACTACGCGCTCAGCCTCGGCGCGATCGCGCTCGGCGGCGCCTGGGTCTCGCGCGTGGCGCTGCTCAAAGGCGCAGCGATGTCCGTGTACGGCGTCGCGGTGCTCGCCTACGCCGCATGGCGCGCGTGGCTCGGCCTGGCCCCCGAACCGATCACCATGAGCGTGGTCGGAATGCTCGCGCTGCTGGTGAACCTGGCCGTCGCGGCGCTGCTTTATCGCTTCCGCAATGGCGACGCGAACATGCACTCGGTGTGGCTGTGCACGCGCAACGACGTCATCGCTAACGTAGCGGTGCTGGTCGCCGCCGCCGGCGTCTTCGGTACGGGCAGCGTATGGCCCGACGTCACCGTCGCCGCGATTCTCGCCGTGCTGGGCCTCTCCTCCGGACGCGTCGTGCTGCGCCGGGCGCGCGCGGAGCTCAGCGCCTAGTTTGCGCCGCTCGCTTTTCCGCGAGCGGCGATCTGCTCCCAGGTCTTCCCGCCGTCCTTCGAGAGGTAGACGCTGCGCTCGAAGGTGGCGATGGCGTATTCAAGCCGCCTCACCGGGTTCTGCACGATGTAGGCGATGGCATCGTCGGTCAAGGCCGGCAGCGGAACGCTTGTCGGGACAGCGTCCTTGAGCGACAAGCGTGAAAGCGTCGCGCGGCCGCCGAAGGCGCCATACCAGAGGTGCACGCCGTCGAGGTCGAAGAACGCGGCGAGCCCCTGTCCGTTGCCGGCGATGCGCTCGAAGCGCTGGCCTGCGTCCCGGGAAACATAAAGGCCCTGCGAAGTCGCCACGGCCACCAGGTTGCGATCGTCCGGATGGACGGCAAGCGCGTGCGGCTTCCCGGCGAGCCCGCCTGCGGCCGCCCGCTTCCAGCTGAAGCCGTCGTTGACAGTGCAGTGCAGTCCCGGCGACTTCAGGCGCGAGCTCGGCTCGGGGTTCCAGACGCAGATCGCATTGGTGTTCCAGCCTGCGGCAAGCAGATGGAAATCGGTCTCGCCTTCCAGGCCGAGCTTGTCCCAGGTCCTGCCGCCGTCGCGGCTGCGAATCAGGCCGAAGGGATTCACCAGCCCCGAGC
>DATADT010000338.1:0-4485 GCA_036258355.1 Burkholderiales bacterium | reverse complement strand
TGTCCGGATGGCGCCCGCTCGGCCTGCCTTGCCCGTCGAGGTTCGACAGGCGGTAGAGCTCGGGATATCCGTCGGCGTGATATTGGTTCATGACGTGGATCTGCAGCTCGCCGAAGCGCCGGCCGAACGCTACCTGGCGCGCCGGGGAAAGGTCCTGCGGCGGAAAGAGCAAGACCTGATAGCGCAGAAAAGCCCGGTACAGCGCGCCGAAGAGCTCCGCTGAGATGTCCTGCGCCAGATCGATGCCCGATATCTCGGCGCCCAGATAAGGGGTGAGCGGCCGCACGGAGAATGGCCAGGACATAGAATCAAGTCTAGTCCAGCGGAGCAAGGAATGACCCTCAAATCAGACCAATGGATCCGGCGCATGGCGCTCGAGCGGCGGATGATCGAGCCCTTCGAAGCAGGGCAGGTGAAAGAAGTCGCCGGAAAGAAGGTCGTGTCCTATGGCACCTCGAGCTATGGCTACGACATCCGCTGCTCCACCGAATTCAAGATCTTTACCAACATCAACTCGACCATCGTCGATCCGAAAAGCTTCGACGAGAAGAACTTCGTCGACTACCGCGGCGAGGTCTGCATCATTCCGCCGAACTCGTTCGCCCTGGCGCGCACCGTGGAATATTTCCGGATTCCCCGCAACGTGCTGACCATCTGCCTGGGCAAGTCCACCTACGCGCGCTGCGGCATCATCGTCAACGTGACGCCGCTCGAGCCCGAGTGGGAAGGGCACGTGACGCTCGAGTTCTCGAACACGACGCCGCTGCCGGCGCGCGTCTACGCCAACGAGGGCGTCGCGCAGGTCATCTTTCTCGAGTCGGACGAGGTGTGCGAGACGTCCTACCGCGACCGCGGCGGCAAGTACCAGGGCCAGAAAGGCGTCACGCTGCCGCGCATCTAGCGGCGCCCGAAGAGGCCGAAGAAGCCGGCCGAAAAAGCGGCCGAAAAAATTCGCCAAAGGCCTTGACATGCGGGGTCATGCCCCTATACTCCGCTCAAGTTTTTTTCTTTTTGGATTCAGCGAGGAGAAGGAGTTCGTGATGTTCGCCGACGACGTTTGCGTCCGGGATATTCCGGAAACTTAGCGCTCGACCGTCACGAGGAGAGACTTTGATGGGGGACCGCAGTAGCAGCATCACACGCACGAGACAATCCGCCGTAGTACCAAAGCAAGAGCCGCAAGCCCTTTTTGACACGCACGCCGAAGTCAGCTTGGACTTCGAGGTCGTGCGCCAGGCAGCACGCCAGAAATACACCCGGCCTTTCCTGATCCTGGACACCGCCATCGTGCGGAACAAGATCCGGCGCTTGCGCGCGGCCATGCCGGCCGTGCGCCCGCATTACGCGGTCAAGGCGAACCCCGACCGCCGCGTGCTGAAGGTGCTCGTCCAAGAGAGCGCGGGCTTCGAGATCGCCTCGACCGCCGAGCTCGACCTGCTGCTCCCGCTCGGCGTGCCCCCAGCCGAGGTGTTCTTCTCCAACCCGATGAAGTCGCGCGACGCCATCGCCTACGCGGCAGTCAAGGGCGTCGAGTGGTACGTCGTCGACAGCGTTGAAGAGCTGCGGCGGGTGCACGAGATCAAGCCCGACGCCAAGCAGTATCTCCGCATCGCCACCCCGAATATCGGCGCCGACTGGCCGCTTTCGGGCAAGTTCGGCTGCGGAGTCGCCGATGCGCGCGAGATCATCGCCGCGGCGGCCAGGCTCGGGGCCGACCTTGCCGGCGTCACCTTCCACGTCGGCTCGCAGTGCCGCAACCCGGAGAACTGGCGGGTCGCGCTCGAGAAGTCGAAGGTGCTGTTCGATGCGATGTCCAAGGCCGGCTTGAAGCCCCGCCTGCTCAACATCGGCGGCGGCTTCCCGGTGCGGCACGTCAAGCCGATTCCCTCCATCGAGGTCATCGGCGAAGTCGTGAACGAGGGCCTGAAGGCGTTCCCGGAGGAGGTGCAAGTCATCGCCGAGCCCGGGCGCTACCTCGTGTCCGACGCCGGCTATTTCGTCTGCCGGGTACTCGGCACCGCTACGCGCGGCGGCAAGCGCTGGATGCACTGGGACGCGGGCCTCTTCGGCGGCGTGATCGAGTCGAGCGAGGGGCTGCGCTACCGCGTGCGCACCGACCGCTCGGGGCCGGATGTGGCCTGGACCGTCGGCGGCCCGACCTGCGACTCCGTCGACGTGGTAATGCGCGACGAGCCGCTGCCCTCCGACCTGCAGGAGGGGGACTTCATCTACATCCAGAACGCCGGCGCCTACACGACCGCCTACGCGAGCCAGTTCAACGGCTTTCCGCTGCCCGAAGTCCGGGTGTTCGAGAGCAAGACCTAGCTTTTTCTCTCGTACAGGACGTAGTCGAAGCGCGTCCCGTCCGCCGCGGAATGCGCTTCGCGCTGCGTTTCGCGCCATTGGGACCGGTCCCATTGCGGGAACCAAGTGTCGCCCGCGTAATCGCGATGAATCTCGGTAAGGACGAGCCCTGCGCCGATCGGGAGCGCCTCCCGGAACAGGCTCGTCCCGCCGATCACGAAGGCCACCGGCTCGCCTAGGCACATGGCGAGCGCGGCCTCGAGCGAGCTCGCCACCGCCGCGCCCGGCGCTTCATACCCCGCTGTCCGAGTAACGACGATGTTCTCGCGGTGGGCCAGCGGTCCTTTCAGGGATTCCCAGGTGCGCCGTCCCATGATGACCGGGTGGCCGAGCGTCAAGCGCTTGAAATGCTTCAGGTCCTCCGGGATGTGCCAAGGTAGCTTCCCGGCCGCACCTATGATTCCATTAGTAGCTACTGCCGCAACAAGGTAGACCCGGGGGCCGGCGCTCTGTGACATTGGTCCTGGCTGGCGGCAGAATTAGCCAAAAGTATAAGGACATGGCGTATCCACGATCGTTTCTCGGCCTGTGCCTGACGAGCTTCATCCTCGTCGCCGTGCCGCTCGTCGCGGCGCTTGCCTACTCGGCCTGGCATAGCGAGCGGCTCGCCGACCGCAGCCGCAGCGCGGTCTTCAACGCCTCCCAAGCGGCGCGCGCGAGCCGCACGCTCGTCAATCGCATCAGCTCGCTAGAGCGCCTAGCGACCCTCAACGCGCCGGGGTTCGACGCCGACCTCGGCCGGGTGCACGCGAGCTTCCGCCAGGTCGCGCACGAGCTGCTGCAGCTGCCGCTCGAGGAGGACCAGCGGGCGGCGCTCCTGACCACCATGGACCAGGAGCAAAGCCTCTACCAGCTCCTCACGGCACCGAAGCGCGCCGACCGCCGCCAAGTCGCCGCGCTCGCCGCCGACCTTGCCGAGAATGCCTCGGAAGTGCTCGCCATCAGCACCCGGGTTGCCGACCGCGAGATAATGCGGCTGCGCGCCGACGCCGAATCGGTGCAGCGCCAGCTCGTTTTGCTCGTGATCTTCAGCACCGCCGCGGCGCTCGGCCTCGCGCTCGCGCTCACGCGCCATATCGCTCGCCCGATCGCCGAGCTCGATGCAGCGATACGGCAGCTCGGAAGCGCGGATTTCGAGCGGCCGATCGCGGTGCGTGGCCCCGAGGACCTGAAAACGCTAGGTGAGCGGCTCGACTGGCTGCGCCGCAGGCTGGTCGAGCTCGAGGACGAGAAGAACCGCTTCCTCAGGCATCTCTCGCACGAGCTCAAGACTCCGCTCACCGCGCTGCGCGAGGGGGCGGAGCTCCTGCACGACGAGGTGGGCGGAAAGCTCTCGGACGCTCAGCGCCGCGTGGTGGGGATCATGAAGGACAACAGCATCAAGCTGCAGTGGCTGATCGAGGAACTGCTCGACTACCAGCGCGCGCTGCACGCGGCGGCCGCGCTCGCGCCGCGCAAGCTCTCGCTCGACGTGCTGGTGAGCGACGTGGCGCGGTCGCACGAGCTTGCGGCGCAGGCGAAGGGATTGCACATCGAGGTCGACGTCCAGGCGTCCACCGTGGTGGCCGACCCGGAAAAGCTGCGCTCGGTGGTGGACAACCTCATCGGCAACGCAGTCAAGTTCACGCCCTCCGGCGGCAGCGTCTCTGTTCTCGCGCGCTCGAGCGGCGACCAGGCTGTCATCGATGTCATCGATTCCGGCCCCGGCGTCCCGGCCGAGGAGCGCGACTCGATCTTCGACTCCTTCTTCCGCGGCCGCGCCAAGGCGAGCGCGCGCGTCGAGGGCAGCGGCCTCGGCCTCGCCATCGCGCGAGAGTTCGTCGAGGCCCACGGCGGCAGCATCAGGCTCCTCGCCGAGGAGCGCGGTGCGCATTTCCGCGTCGCGCTTCCCCGGCGCATGGCAGCATGAGAACGGCGCTTGCGCTCCTCCTCGCGCTTGCCGGCTGTTCCGCCCTTCAGCCGCTCGTAAACCCCGTGGACGCAATCGTCGCGGAAGCCATGACCGCGTCGCGCTCGCCTGCCGCCGAGCAGGCGGCCGCCCTGGCCCGCGCCGAGAAGGAGCTGACGCGCCCGGGCGGCGGAACCCCGGCCGACCGGCTGCGTCTGGCCACGCTGCTCGCA
>DATADT010000337.1:0-5057 GCA_036258355.1 Burkholderiales bacterium | reverse complement strand
CGCGCGCGCTCGCCTCCTCGGTGATCCACACCGAGCCGGCGTGCGCGGTCAGCGTGCTACCCGCGCCACCCAGGATCCGCAGGAACTTGCCCCGTTGCAGGTCGATTTTCATCGCGGCTCCTCTCCGTGTCGGTCGGCTCGAGGGTGAACGAAACGATCGCCTCGACGCCGAGCGGGACGCCGTCGTATGGGTCGCGGGTTGCTTCGGCGAATTCGGCGAGCTGAAACATGGCGCCATCATGCGCGGCCTGTAATGCGCGGCGGTTTCCGGCCGGCGCCGGACCGTTTCACTTGAAACGCAGCCACGCCGGCCGGACTAGCTTGCCCCGATGGACCATCGCAAAACCGCGCTTATGCAGCGCGGCGGAGGATGCGAGCGAGCGCCGAGGCGATGTCGCGCGACTGCACCGGCTTCTTGAGGATCTCGGTGACCCCGGCGGCGAGCGCGCGCTCGGAGAGCATCGGGCCGGTGTAGCCGCTGACCAGCACGATCGGCAGGTCGGCGCGCCGGCGGCGCAGCGCGCGCGCGAGCTCGGTGCCCGAGAGGCCCGGCATCACCTCGTCGGCGATCACCGCATCGATCCTGCCGCTCTCGAAGGCCGCGAGCGCCGCCTCGCCGTCGGAGCAGCCCACGGGCTCGTAGCCGAAGCGCTTGAGCACTTCGGAGGTCACCGCGACCAGAGCTTCCTCGTCGTCCACGACGAGCACGCGCTCGCCGCGGCCGCGCGCGACCGGCGCCGCTCCCGCGTCTTCGACGGCCGCGGGCGCCTCCACGCGCGGCAGGTAGATGACGAACGTCGAGCCGCGCCCCGGCGCGCTCGTCACGTCGATCGCGCCGCCCGAGTCGGTGACGATGCCGTACACGAGCGCGAGGCCGAGCCCGGTACCTTTGCCGACTTCCTTGGTGGTAAAGAAAGGCTCGAAGATGCGCACGAGCGTAGCCGCATCCATGCCGCTGCCGGTGTCGCTGACGGTAAGGCGGGCGTAGTTCCCCGCGTGCAGCGTGCTGTGGGCGAGCGTGCGGTCGGCCGCGAGGCTTTCGGCGTCGAGGGCGACCTTGAGGACGCCGCCTTTCTCCATGGCGTGGCAGGCGTTGGTGCAGAGGTTCATCGTGACTTGGTGGAGCTGAGTGGCATCGCCCACGACGAAAAGTTCGCTCTCCGGAAACTGCGCTTCCAGCTTGATCCCGTGCGGCAGCGAGCCGCGCACCAGCTCGAGCGTCTCGGCGACCATGCGGCGAAGCTCCACCGGCGCCCGCTTGCCGCGCTGGCTGCGGCTATAGGACAGGATTTGCTCCACCAGCCCGCTCGCGCGGTTGGCGCCGGAAAGCACGTTGTCCGCGTAGCGCTTGAGCGGCGAGCCCGCGGGCGCGTTCTCGGCGAGCATCTCCGCGTAGCCGAGGATGCCGCCCAGGATGTTGTTGAAGTCGTGGGCGATGCCTCCGGCCAGCCGCCCGACCGCCTCGAGCTTCTCCGCCTGGCGCAGCCGGGTCTCGAGCCGCCCGCGCTCGGCCTCGGCCTGCTTGCGCTCGGTGATGTCCCGGAAATTGAACACCACCGCGCGCACGCTCGGCTCGTCCAGGAGGTTGGAGCGCGTGAGCTCGATCCAGCGCCACGAGCCGTCCTTGTGCACCATCTTGACCTCCTCGACCGACACCTTGCCCGGATTGCGCAGCAGGTCGGCGCGCGCCTTCATCGCGATCTCGAGGTACTCGGGGTGGATGTAATCCATCACCTCGCGGCCCTGCAGCTCGTTCATGCGGTAGCCGAGCAGGCGCTCGATCGCGGGGCTCGCGTAGAGGATGCCGCCCTTGGTGGGGCGCGAGAGGATCAGCGCGTCGGAGCTATGCTCGATCATCGACTGGTAGCGCCGCCAGCTCCGCGCGAGCGCGCGCTCGCGGCGCGCAAGGCCCCAGGCCGCGAGGCCGATCAGCGCGAGCATCGCCGCCGAGGTAAGCAGCGTGCGGTCGAACACGAGCCACGCCTCTTCGCGCCACGGCGCGAACACTGCCGCCTCGTTGCTGCCGCTCGCGACAAGCAGCGGGAACCCACGCACCGCGTGCGCCGCGAGCAGCACCCGATCGCCGCTGATCGGGCTGGTGGTCCATCCCTCGAATCGCCCGTCGCGGTTGACGGCTGGCATGATGACGTCTCCAGGCAGCCGGCGGCCGCGCGCCGTGCCCGGGTCGGGGATCCGGGTAAGGAGCGTGCCGTTGCTGGCGAGGAGGGTGATGAAGCCGCCGTTGTCGAGATCGATCGTGCGGTAGAGGCGATCGAAGGCCTCGACCTCGATCGCCGCCGCGATGACACCGTCGAACTTGCCCTCGTTGCTCAGGCGCCGCGAAAGCACGAAGCGCCATTGCCCGCCCGGTGCGACGCGGTACGGCTGGCTCAGGTGCAGGAGGTCGGGAGCGCCGTCGCGGTGCACGGCGAAGAACGGGCGCTCAGCGAGGTCGGGATCGAACGCCGGGGCCTGGCTCGAGCGCGCGAGCACCTCGCCCTGGGCGTCGAGCACCATCATGGCGCCGATTTGCGGCACGCGCAGCAGCTCCTCGCCCACCCGCGTCTGCACGTCGGCCACCTCGCCCGCCCGGCCGGTGCGCACCGCATCGCGCAGGATGAGGTCCACGGCCTCCATGGAAGCCGCGGTCTGCTCGGCGAGCAGCCGCGTCATGTTCGCGTAGTAGCGCGTCGCGCGGCGCTCGGTGCGGTCGTAGGCCGAGCGGATGTCCCAGACGGCCGAGCCGACGTTGATGCCGACGAGCACCAGGCCGAGCGCGATCAGCGCGCGGCCGAGCGGGATGCGTGATAGCGCCGAGCGGATGCGGGCCGTCGGCATCGCCTCTTTCCGTGCCTTTCCCCTACTTCGGGGGCGGGCCAATCAGCTCGGCGACGGCCGCGAGGAGCTCGGCGCGCTTGACCGGCTTTGCGAGCGCGCGCGCGGCGCCGGCGCCGATCGCGTCCTGCTCGCTGCAGCCCTGGCCGGAGCCGAAATGCCCGGACACGGCAATCAGCTTTGTTTCGGGAGACTTGTCCTTCAGAAAAGCAATGGCTGCGGCCCCGCACGGGCCCGGCATCCACATGTCGCTCACGACCAACGCCGGCCCCCGCCCCAGGGCAACGCAGGCGGCGTTGCAGTCCGTCGCCTTGTGTACGGCGTACCCCGCGGCCTCCAGCCAGTCAGTGATCAGGTCGCGCATGATCCGGTCATCGTCAATGACCAGGATCTCCCCGGGTTTTCCTTGCCTATCGCTCAAGCGCCCATTTCACCCGATGCCAATTGCGTGTAATTTACATCCAGCGCCGCCGCAGGTTACAGGTGTAACGGCGCGCGGCGGCGCCTGACTAGACTTGACGGCGTGCGCGAAATCATGAGCTTGCAACCCCCGGCTTCCCCGCAAGCAGCGCTCCCGCACGTTCTGGCGGTGGACGACGACCCGATGATCCGCGGCCTGATCGCGGAATACCTCGGGCAGAACGACATGCGCGTTACCACCGTCGCCGACGGGCGCGCGATGCACGAGGTGATGTCCCAGCAGGTGGTGGACATCATCGTGCTCGACCTCAAGCTCAAGTCCGAGGACGGGATGGTACTCGCGCGCGCGCTGCGCGACGAGTCCGCGATCCCGATCATCATGCTCACCGGCCGCAGCGAGGAGGCAGACCGGGTGATGGGGCTCGAGCTCGGCGCCGATGACTACCTCACCAAGCCGTTCAGCCCGCGCGAGCTTCTCGCGCGCATCCGCACGATCCTGCGCCGCCGCCGCGCGGAGGTGCGCCAGGGGCGCCCTGAAGGCATCCGTGCCTACCGCTTCGACGGCTGGGAGCTCAATCTCAACACCCGCCGCCTTGCCACGCCCGACGGCCGCAACGTGCCGCTGTCGAACGGCGAGTTCAGCCTGCTCGTCGTGCTTCTCGGCTCGCCCCAGCGCATCCTGACGCGCGACCAGCTCATCGACCTCTCGCGCCTGCACAACGACGAGGTCTACAACCGCTCGGTCGACGTGCAGATCATGCGGCTGCGCCGCAAGATCGAGAAGGACGCGGCCGAGCCGCGCTACATCCGCACCGAGCGCGGCGCGGGCTACCTGTTCGGCATGCCGGTGGAGACGGTGTACTAGCGAGCGGTGGCGAAGCTCAACCACACGATCGTCTCGGCGCACGACAAGCACACCTCGGCGGCATTCCTGACCGAGATCCTCGGCCTGCAGCACCCGCCGGTGGCGTTCGGCCCGTTCATGTGTGTGCAGCTCGGCAACGAGGTGACGCTCGACTTCTGCGACGACGACGGCGAGATCGTTTCCCAGCACTACGCCTTCCTGGTCGGTGAAAGCGAGTTCGACCAGATCTTCGACCGCATCAAGGAGCGCAAGCTCGACTACTGGGCCGACCCCGGGCGCCAGAAGCCGGGCGAGATCTACACCTGGAACGGCGGGCGCGGCGTCTACTTCCTCGATCCGTCCGGCCACTTCCTCGAGATCCACACCCGGCCGTACTTTTAGTCTCAATCATCGTCACCGTCATGGGGCGAGTGACTATGCTCGCAAGCATGACGGTTGACGCCGGTACCCCTATAGTCCAGGTGGCCTTTTGCCTCGTGCTTGTACTTCGCGAGGACGTCGGCGCAGACGACGCGGCGCTCCTCCAGGTTTCCGTCGCAGTGGAAATTCGCCGCCTCGTCGGTGCTCCCCGAGCCGTTATAGATCGCGGTCTGCGGGTACGGGCAGAGCGGGCGCGTGCGGCCGCCCCCTGAGGCGAGGATTTGGTCCGGGGCGACGCCGTTCTCGACCCAGTTCACGAGGGCGCCGAATAGGTCCTGCGGCTGCGGGCCCGTGCCTCCTCCGCAGTGAGCAACGCCGGGAGCGCGGAACAGGCGGTAGAAGTCCTGCACCCGCTCAAAGTCCGGCTTGCCGCCCTTTCCGTGGCGGGAAGCCATCTGCCGATAGTAATGCAGCACCCCGCGCGGCATGATGAGCTGGTCGTTCATTCCGACGAAAGTGAGCAGCTTCCCTCCGCTGCGCCGGAACACATCAAGATCGCCGAAGGTGTCGGTCACAT